>JANYGT010000084.1 GCA_025362355.1 Lacisediminihabitans sp.
GATGGC
This sequence comes from Lacisediminihabitans sp., assembly GCA_025362355.1. Classification (GTDB taxonomy): domain Bacteria; phylum Actinomycetota; class Actinomycetes; order Actinomycetales; family Microbacteriaceae; genus Lacisediminihabitans. The sequence goes on from JANYGT010000084.1 coordinate 7, forward strand.
GGTGGTGTCGGTGTGGTGCGGAACTCCGAACGGCTTGTTCTTGTTCTGCACCGCCGCCCATGCGGCGGGGGTGAATCGATCTGAGAACCCCGAGGCGAGGTGTTTCGTGAGATCGAGGAGCTGACCGCGGCCGGCATAGCTTCCGAAGGTGTAATACGGCACACGGAAGATGTCTGGCGGATTACCAGCCTGCAGCTGAGCGTCGATGTTGGTGAACATCTGCGCGTAGGGCACCGCGTTGAGCGCGATCTTCGACCCGGGGTTCGCCTTTTCGAAGCGGGCGATCTGCGTGCGGAACCCGGCCAGTTCCGCATCCGTTCCCCAGGTGGTGAACGTGAGGGTTCCGGTGGCCGCTGTCGCGGCCGGCTTGCTGAATCCGGCGCAGCCGGCGAGAAGGAGAGCGGCGGATGCTGCCCCGCCAAGGGCGAGCAGATTACGTCGAGTGATGTCCATGGTTGCACCTCTGGGAAAACGAGTATTGAGTAATTGAGCAAAAGTTAGCTCAATATAGAAGCTACTTTTTCTCCTTAGTACTCTCGAATCCGCGCTCGGGGCATGGTCTTCGGCAATCATTCGGTTCCCCTTGACCCGATCGGGGATCGTGGCTAATGGCGTCAGGCGTAGAACGCTACCAACGCCACGCATTCCCTGTGGCTGACCTCGGGAGTACTTTGCACTCCATGACCCACTACCCGAAACTGAGGCGCGCGGGTGGGATCCGAACATTCCTACACACTCGTCGTGGTTCATGGGCGGGGATCGTCGTCGGCCTCGTGGTCGCGGCGGTGACGTTCCCGTTCGCGATGCGCCTCTTCACCGCCCCCGATGATAGCGATCTTCATTTTCTTGAGAGCTTCGTGCCGAACGTCATGCCTCTTCTCATCTTCAGCTTTGGCCTCGGGCTAGTGCTTGGCGGAACTGTGAACCTGGCTAAAGTGCGCTCGCGCGCGGGCAGGACAGCGGGGAAGGATGTCGATCACTGAGGTGACAGGCGCGACAGTGGCCCGCTTACCGCCCCGATCGACAGCTTCTGGGCGGTCGATCGTCCTCGACCTTGAGTCGCCCGCTGTCACCGCGTTCGGTCGCAGACGCTCGACCGCTACTTCACCGCTCCCGCACTGAGGCCCGCCACGAAGTTGCGCTGGAGCAGGAGGAAGCCGACCACGATCGGCACGCTGACCACGAGTGACGCCGCCATGATCTGATTCCAATAGACATTGACCTCGGTCGAGTACTCCCCAAGCCCGACCGCGAGCGTCCGGCTGCTCTCCGTCGTCAAAACGGAGGCGAACAACACCTCACCCCAGGCGGTCATGAAGCTGTAGACGAGCACGGCGATGACCCCGGGACGGGCGACCGGCAGCACGACGCGAAAGAGTGTCACCATCGCGGAGGCGCCGTCCACCTTTGCCGCCTCGTCGAGTTCACGCGGGATGTTGTCGAAGTAGCCGGACAGCATCCAGACCGAGAACGGCAGCGTGAACGTCAGGTAGGTGATCACGAGTCCGAGACGCGAACCGACCAGCTGGATCCCGAAGGTCTGGTTGATGTTGATGAAGATGAGGTAGAGAGGTAGCAGGAACAGCACTCCCGGGAACATCTGCGTAGACAGGATCGTCGTCGTGAACGCACCTCTTCCCCTGAATCTCCAGCGCGAGACGGCGTACGACGCGAAGATGGCGACGATGACGCTGAGCACACTCGCGGCCGTCGACACGATGAGGCTGTTGACGAAATAGGAGCCCAGCGGCACTGTCTTCCAGATGTCCACGAAGGGCTGGAGCGTGAAATTCGACGGCCACCAGGTGAACTGCCCCTGCACGTCACCGAGTGGTTTCACCGCCGAGGTGATCATGACGTAGAGCGGCACGACGACGAACACCGACAGCACCGTGACGGTGACGATTCGGAAGGTCTTCATTCCGGCGGATTCACGCATCTTTCGACCTCCGATTGGTGATGAAGAGATAGATTCCCGTCACGATCAACAGGAAGAGCAGGAGAAGAACCGACATCGCGGAGCCGAATCCGAAGCTAAGGTTCACGAACGATGCATTGTAGATGTGCATCGAGATCAGGTCTCCGGCGGGGGGCTGATTGCCGCCGAACAGGATGAACGGCGTGTTGAAGTCGTTGAACGTCCAGAGGAACATAACCAGAAGAAGCACGGTGTTCACCTGACCGAGACTTGGAAGCGTGATGCTGCGCCACTGCCGGAACGGACGGGCACCGTCGAGCGCGGATGCCTCGTAGAGATCCTCCGAGACGCTTTGAAGACCGGCCATCAGCATGAGGAACGCGAACGGCCACATGCGCCAGATCGCCACGACGATGACCGAGACGAGAGCGTTCGATCCGATCAGCCAGAACGGCTTGGTATCAGGGCCGACCAGGTGGAGGCTCGAAAGGATGAAGTTGATGGCGCCGGTCTGCTGCTGGAACATGAACTTCCAGGCGATGATGCCCGCGTACATCGGCACCGCATACGGGATGAGGAACAACGTACGGAGAAACCCGCGTCCCCAGAATGAGCGCTGAAGAGCCACCGCCGCCGCCATTCCCAGAACCCAGGAGATTCCGACGACGAAGATCGTGAAGATGCAGGTCGTGAAGAACGAACGGAGCAGCGACGACCCCTGCGCGGCATTGAAATCGAGCGCGACACTGTAGTTTCCGAAGCCGAGGAATGGCGCGGCCGACCAGTTGGCGATGTAGAGCTGGGTCAGTTTGATGAAGCTCATCCAGATGCCGACGACCATCGGTGCGACGTGGATGAAGAGCTCGAGTACCACCGCAGGCGCGATGAGCGCGAATGGCAACCACCATCCGGGAAGTCGCGATCTCTTGCCCGGTCGACGGCCGGAAACCGGGGTCGAACTTCGGGGAGGAGTGCGGAGTTGCGGGCGTTCTGTTGTAACCGCCATCGGGTCACGGGTCCTTTCGGGACTGTGGGATTCCATGGGGTGGATGGCTGCCGGGGGTCGCACTACGCGGCTCCCGGCAGCCATCCGATTCGACTAGCCGGCGGCGTTCGTCTTATCCTGGGCGGCCTGCATCGCAGTCTTGACGTCGGCGATCGACACGGTTCCCTTTGTCGCAATCGTCGCGAACATGCCGTTCAGCGCATTACCGACATTCGTCTCGAACGCACCCTCAAGTGGCACGAGCGGATACGGCCGCGAACGGTTGTTGTAGACGTCCGAGAACGTCTTTGCGATGGCGGCATCGTCGGTGAACGTCGGCGTCACCCCCTTCAGAACCGGGATCGACGCATAGGGCTTTCCGAGAATGCCCTGTGTCGACGCACTCGTCATGTATTTGACGAACTGCAGGGCGGCATCCTTGTTCTTCGTGTTCTTGAAGACCGAGAGATTGATGCCCTGGATGCCGCTCGAGACGTTCTTGCCGCCGGTGGGCGACGGGATCGGAACGACCCCGTATGCGCTCGATGTCATGCCGTTCGAGGTGAGCAGCGCATCCGCGTTGTCCTGGTTCACGATCATCGCCACCTTGCCCTTGGCGAAGTCGGCGCTGGCCTCCGTGCCGTTCGTGTACTGGGCGTTCGAGGGATTGACGACCTTGTCCGTCTGCATCAGATCGATGTAGCGCTTCACCCCGCTGACGACCCCGGTCGAAGTGAAATCGGGCTTCGTGCCGTTGAACAGCGAGGCACCGTTCTGCTCGGCGGTGATGAACGCGAAATGCACGTTCTCGGTGTAGCTGCCCGCCTCGAGACCCATCCCGTAGACGCCCGTGCTCGCGTTCGTGAGCTTCTTGGCGTCGGAGACCATTTCCTCCCACGTCGTCGGCGGAGTCAGCCCCGCTTCGGAGAACATCTTCTTGTTGTAGTACAGCCCGTATGCCAGCCCATAGAGGGGAACGGAGGTCACCGTCTTGCCCGCTTCGCCGCCGGTTGCGAGAGCGGTCGGCACGAACTTGTCTTTTCCGCCGATCGCCGTCATGTTGGCGGAATCGTAGGGAAGGAAAGCGCCGGTCGCAGACAGGTAGGGCGCCCAGGTATTGCCGATGTTGACGACGTCCGGTCCGACTCCCGAGGTGACCGCCGTGTTGATCCTGGTCTGGAGATTGTTCCACCCGACCACCTCGAGCTTCACATCGATGCCGGTCTTTTTCTTGAAGTCGGCGAGCACCGGCGCCAACACCTCTTTGTCGTTGGCGATGCTGGTTCCCTGGTTACTCGCCCAGTAGGTGAGGGTCTTGCCTCCCGCGGTACCACCGGTTCCTCCCCCGCTGCTGCAGGCGGCGGTCGCGACGAGTACCACCGCCACTGTTGCCACCGCGGCGAAATTTCGTAGCCTCATGCTGACTCCTTCGTCTTCTGAATTTCGTTGTCGAGCGCCCGCTGCTCGCAGCCGGTGTGGTGCCTCCCCTTTCCTGATCCTGGCGTCGTCTCCGACGGGTACTGCTCAGCCCTTGTTACTGAAGGCCGCATCGAATGATGCGGTGGGGCGTTCCCAGAGAAGTGAGCGGATGTATCCGATCGCCTCTTTCGCGCCGTGCAGCCTGTTCATCCCGGCGTCCTCCCACTCGATGGAGATCGGGCCGGTGTAGCCGATCGATTCGAGCGCGCGGAACGAGTCCTCCCACGGAACGTCCCCGTGCCCGGTCGAGACGAAGTCCCAGCCCCGTCGTGGATCTCCCCAGGGAAGATGCGACCCGAGCACACCGGCGCGCCCGTTCTTCGGCCGCAGCCGGGTGTCTTTGCAATCAACGTGATAGATGCGGTCGGCGAAATCGACGATGAACCCGACGGGATCGATGTCTTGCCACATCATGTGACTCGGATCCCAGTTGAGGCCGAACGCCTGCCGATGGCCGATGGCCTCGAGCGAGCGCACCGTGCTCCAGTAGTCGTAGGCGATCTCACTCGGATGCACCTCGTGGGCGAAGCGCACCCCCTCATCGTCGAAGACATCGAGGATCGGATTCCAGCGATCCGCGAAATCCTGGTAACCGGCATCGATGACCGAGGCGGGAACCGGCGGGAACTGAGCGACATACGGCCAGATCTTCGACCCGGTGAAGCCGACGACCGTGTCGACGCCGAGCATCCGCGCCACCTTGGCCGTGAGTTTCAGCTCGTCTGCCGCGCGCCGACGCACGCCCTCGGCCTCACCGTCGCCCCACACCTTCGAGCGCACGATCGCCTCGTGACGAAAGTCGATCGGGTCGTCGCACACCGCCTGGCCGGTCAGGTGGTTCGAGATCGCGTAGACCTTCAGTCCGTGGCGATCGAGGATGTCGCGCCTTCCGCGCAGATAGTCGTCGTCTTCGGCCGCACGCCAGACATCCAGGTGCTCGCCTGAGCAGGCGATCTCGAGTCCGTCGTAGCCCCACTCGCTCGCGTAGCTCGCCACCTCCTCGAGCGGCAGGTCGGCCCACTGGCCGGTGAACAGGGTCACCGGATGCGTTCTGCCAGCCTTCGTCGGCACGCGGTCTTCGGTCATACGAGCACTCCCTCGGTTGAGATCCACGCGCCCGTGACGGCCGACTCGAGCACCGCGTCCGTCAGGGCCGCGGCGCGAAGCCCGTCGTCGAAGGTCGGAAGACCCTCGCGAAGCTCTCCGCGGATCGCCGCATAACCGTCCGCGACGAAGGCGTTGAAGGCATCCTGGTACCCGAGCGGATGCCCCGGCGGCAGCACCGAGAGCCGCAACGCGTCCGCGCTCAGGTCGAGATCACGTCGCAACAGCTCCGAATGGGAGCGGCGCCCGAGCCACAGGGTCTCCGGGTCTTCCTGGTTGAACGCGATGGTCTCCTCGGTTCCCGAGATCTCGAACTGCAGTCGATTCTTGCGGCCGGGTGCAAGCTGCGAGACGAGAAGCGTGCCGATCGCGCCACCCTGTGTCTCGAGCAGCACGGCGACAAGGTCTTCGGTCGTCACGGCCCGGTCGAGCGACCGCTTCTCGAACACGGTGCGCTTGATGGCCTGCACCCTCGCGATGCGATCCCCGGTAACGAATTCGATCAGGTCACAGAGGTGTGATCCGATGTCGGCGAAGGCCCGCGACGGACCGCCGTGTTTCTCATCGACCCGCCAATTGTCATCGGAGGGGGCGAGCAGCCAGTCCTGCAGATAGCTTCCCTGGACGCTGAGCAGGTCTCCCAGCTCTCCGGCCAGCACCTTCGCGCGAGCCTCGCGCACCATCGGATGGAACCGGTAGACGAAGGGGACGGTAGCCGTGACGCCGGCCGCGACAGCCGCGACGACGAGAATCTCAGCGTCGGCCGTCGAGGTCGTCAGCGGCTTCTCGCAGACGACATGTTTTCCGGCTGCGATCGCCGCGAGGGCCAACTCGAAATGGGTGGCATTCGGCGTCACGATGTGCACGACATCGATCGACGGATCGGCCAGCAGGTCGTCCGCCGACTCGTAAAACCTCTCAAAGCCGAGCGATTCGGCGACCGTGGCGGAACTCGTGGGGCTCGACGACACGATCGCGGCGAGTTCCGCTCCCGCGGCCCGCGACGCCCGGCTGTGCACCCGCGCCATGAAACCGCCGCCGATATAGCCCGCGCGGAGCGACGTCGATGTCACGGTCGGCTCTTCATCAGAGGGTCGCAGTCTTCGGGTCCCAGCCTTCGGGAACCGGCGGCGACTTCACGAAGCTGCTCTCGATATCCACTGTCCGGCCCAGCCTGGCCGACTCGGCGATCGAGACCATGATGTCGAGCACATGGAAGGCCTGCTCCCCCGCCGCCCGTTCCGGCCTTCCTGCTCGAATCGACTGCGCGAGCTCCGCCACGCCGGTGCCGCGCCCCGAGACCGAGCCGACCGCAGCCACGGATCTGCCGGCGTCATCCGTGCCGTCGAAGATCACGGAGTCGCCGTCGAAGTTGTTCGGGTCGGGGAACTGGATCGTTGCCGCGCTGCCGGAGACCTCCACGAAACCGGTGCGGGCGCGGTGAGACTCGAAGCTGAAGATGGTCTGCGCCGACGCCCCGCTCTCGAATTCGATGAGGGCTGCGTGGTGCGTGGGCACGGTCACGTCGAACTCCGTGCCCGCCCGCGGACCCGATCCGATGGTGCGAACCTTGCGGGAGGTCGAGGCGGTGGCGGTCACCCTTCGCGCCGGTCCGAACACCTGCACGAGTGTCGTCAGGTAGTACGGTCCGATGTCGAAGAGCGGTCCGCCGCCCTCCTGGAACAGGAATTCGGGATTCGGGTGCCAGGATTCGGGGCCGGGAGACTGCATGAGAGCGAGGGCGGTCAGCGGGGTGCCGATGGTGCCGTCCCCGATCAGCCGAAGCGCGGTCTGGAGTCCGGCGCCGAGGAAAGTGTCGGGGGCCGTCGCGACACGCAGGCCGAGTCGCTTCGCCTCGTCGAGCAGTCTGCGACCACTCTCGCGGTCGAGGGCGAAGGGCTTCTCCGTCCAGACGTTCTTGCCCGCGGCGAGCGCCTGGAGTGCGACGTCGACGTGTGCTGCCGGAATGGTGAGGTTCACGACGATCTCGATGTCGGGATGCGCCAACAGTTCGGCAACCGAACCGCTCTGTGGGATCCCGTACTTGGCCGCCTGGCCGCTCGCCCGTTCGAGGTCGAGGTCTGCAACGAAGAGTACCTCGAGGTCGGGGAAGGCGGTGAGGTTGTCGAGGTACTGCGTGCTGATGACCCCCGCGCCGATGACCCCGACCCCGACATGACCGCTGCCGGTCACGCGGTGACCCGCAGCGCCGTGAGGTAGGCGAAGCTGTCACGGAGGGCGTCGAACACGTCACCCCGGAAGCCGTCGAGTTCGACGACGGACTGAGCCAGCGGAGCGGCAGCGACGATGCCAGGGATGTCGAGCGTGCCGGAACCGACGGCGGTCTGGTCCTCCTCGTCACGGGTCACCGCGCCATCCTTCACATGGATGAGTCGCACCCGATCGCCGAGCCGCCCGAGAAGTTCGATGGCCGAGACGCCACCGACCTCGATCCAGTAGGTGTCGACCTCGAGCACGACCGCGGGGTCGAGGGCATCCGCGAAGATCTCGAGGCCGGTCGTGCCGTCGAAGCGGTTCTCGGCCTCCCACCAGTGGTTATGGTATCCGATGGTGAGTCCGTGCTCGGCGCCCGAGGCCGCGATCGTGTTGAGCAGCGTCGCCTGCTCCTCGATCTGGCCGCGCGTCTTCCAGAGTTCGCGGTCGATGTGCGGGTCGATCACCGTCGAGACGCCGACTTTCTTCGCCGCGGCGAAGATCGCGGCGGTGTCCTGCCCGATCAGTCGCGCGTGGGCTGACGGTGCCGAGAGTCCGGCGTCGGGCAGGAACCTGCTGTACTCGTCGGCGAGCTCGACGAATCCGAAGAGCTCGACCTCGGTATAGCCGAGATCTGCGACCCGCTTAAGGGTGCCCGGCAGGTCTGCGGCCAGCGCATCCCGCACGGTGTAGAGCTGCACGGAAAGTGGGGAATTCGACATTGGGTCTCCTCTTCGAGTCCACGCCGAGCCTCACACCAACTGCCATCCCGAGCGTGCTTGTCGAGTGTAAGACAGACTTTGTCCGAAAAACAATCAAAAGTATTGGGCTGCTCAGGCAAATGCCCTCTGCCGGTCGAAATATCTATGGTTTACTGACTCAATGGAGCGTGAGATCAAGGCGACGGCGCCCGGTTCGGCTGCCGCGAGCGAGCTGTTCCAATTGCTGCGCGACGGCGTGCCGCGCACTCGCGCCGAGCTCGCCTCGATCACCGGGCTCGCCCGTTCGACGGTCGCGCTTCGACTCGACGCCCTACTCGAACTCGACCTGATCACACCGATCGGCGCGGCATCCTCGAGCGGTGGTCGCCCGCCATCCCAGTACGCTCTGAATCCGTCCGCGCGGGTGGTCGTCGGTGCCGACCTCGGGGCCACGCATGCCACCATCGGTGTAGCCGACCTGAGCGGCGCCATCCAGGTGACCAGGCGAACGGCACGGCCGATCGCCGAGGGGCCGGATGTCGTGCTCGCCTGGTTCGCGCAGGAGACCCGCGAGCTTCTCAGCGGGCTCGGTCGAACGCCCGCCGACATCCTCGCCGTGGGAATGGGGCTGCCGGGGCCGGTCGAACACGACACCGGGCGTCCGACCAATCCCCCGATCATGCCCGGCTGGGACGGCTTCGACGTGCCCGGCTGGGTGCACCGGGAGTTCGGGGTCAAGGCACTGGTCGACAACGACGTCAACATCATGGCGATCGGCGAGCAGTCCCGGGCCTTTCCGACCGCCACCGACGTGCTCTTCGTCAAGGTCGCCACCGGGATCGGGGCGGGCATCATCTCCGGCGGCGTGCTGCAGCGCGGAGCGCAGGGGTCGGCGGGCGACATCGGTCACGTCCGCATCGAGCGAGGTGCACACGTGCCGTGTCGGTGCGGAAATTTCGGATGCCTCGAGGCCATGGCATCCGGTCCGGCCATCGCCGCCCAGCTTCGCGCATCCGGAACCGACGTGCAGTCGATGGGCGATGTGTCCGACCTCGTGCGCGCGGGGGACCTGGACTCCATCCGGGCTGTGCGCCAGGCCGGAAAAGACATCGGCGAGGTTCTCGCCACCTGCGTCAGCCTGATCAATCCGTCCATAATCGTTCTCGGCGGATCGGTGAGCCGGGTCGGCGAGCACCTTCTCGCGGGCGTTCGGGAGGTCGTGTACCAGCGCTCGAGCCCGCTGGCCTCGCAGCACCTCTCCATCGTGCAATCGCAGGCGAACGAGGATGCGGCGGTGATCGGTGCGAGCATCCTCGCCCTGCAGCATGCGCTTTCGCCGGAATCGATCGACGAGATGAGCGCTCGAAGAAGTGCGTGATCGAGAGGCGCCGCCGACCGCCGGAGTTATTCGGACGCGACCGGCGTCGTGCTAGCTTGACCGGATGACCTGGGAATCGTCCGCTCTCGGAGCGCTCTGGCTGACTGTCGCCATCATCGCAGGTGGATACGCGCGTACCCGAAATCGTTCCGCCTGGACGTGGTTCCTCCTGACCCTCATCCTCGGTCCCATCGCGGCGTATCTGCTGGTCACCTGGCCTGCTCGCGAACTCGCCGCCGCAACGACCGAGCCTTTTCCCGACTCCCCGGCGTCATAACTTCACGACGTCCTAGCTTCAGGTCGTTGACAGGATGGAATGGATGGTGCGAGAGAGCCTTGTATCCCGGCCGGCAGACCCTTCGGAGAAGACATGTTTGAAAAAGCCGTGCGAGACGGACACGTTCTCAAGCCACTCGAGACCTGGCACGCCGACGCATTCGCCGAGCATATGGGCAGGGCACGAGACCACATCCGGCCGTGGGTGGGACCGACATTCGTCACCGATACCGTCGATGGCGCGCGGGCCACGCTCAAGCGCTACGCAACAGCCACGTCGAACGACGGAGCGCGCATCTATGGTCTCTGGTCCGGTGACAAAATCGTCGGCGGCGTCATGTTCGTGACGTTCGATCCCGTCCGGGGGGATCTGCGAGATCGGTTGCTGGCTCGAGCCCGATGCAGTCGGACATGGCCTCATCACACGATCGGTCCAGCTGCTCATGGAGTGGGCGTTCCCTGAGCGGGGAATCTCCCGCATCGAATGGCGATGTCGCACCGACAACGAGGTCTTCTCCATCCTCCGCAGCGAGTGGGCGAGCACGCATCCAGCTGCCGCCCCATGAGACATCCGAACAAAGGTACGGGTCGAAGCGCCCCTGGAGGGTATGCGGTCGTTTCACACTGTTTTCCGAGGCCGATACAGAGAAACTCGAGACCGACGGGTCCCGTAGAGTTGCGGCACAGATTCTCACCTTCTCAATCGGATCATCGTGCTCGCAACAATCAGCTATTCGGGGCCGAACGCCACCGATCTCGGTTACCTGCTCCACAAGCATCCGGCGAAGCTCCAGACGTTCGAGATGAGTGTCGGCCAGGCCCATGTCTTCTACCCCGAGGCCACCGACGAGCGGTGCACCGCGGCGGTCCTGTTGGAAGTGGATCCGATCGGCCTCGTGCGCAACAAGCGATTCGGGGGCAGTGACTCGTTCTCGCTCGGCCACTATGTCAACGACCGTCCCTATGCTTCGTCCTCGATGCTGGCCGTGGCGCTCGGTCAGGTCTTCAGGACCGCGATGACGGGACGATGTGATTCCCGGCCAGAGCTTGCGGCAACCCCAATCCCGCTCGAGATCGAGCTCACGTCGGTACCGAGCAAGGGCGTGGATGCGCTTGCCACCCGGTTGTTCGAACCACTCGGCTGGGCGGTCGAGGAGACGGCGATCCCGCTGGATACAACATTCCCCGAGTGGGGTGACTCGCACTACACGAACCTGAAGCTGCGCGGCACCCTCCGCCTGGCCGATGCCCTTCGCCAGATCTATGTCTTGCTCCCTGTGCTCGATGACTCGAAGCATTACTGGGTGAGTGATGACGAGGTCGGCAAGTTGCTCCGCGCCGGTGAGGGGTGGCTTGCCGACCACCCCGACAGTGACTTGATCACGCGTCGCTACCTTGCGCACCAACGCAATATGGTCGCGGATGCAACCGCACGGCTCGTCGAACTCGACGACGACCTGTCGGAGGACGAGCCGACTGTGAAGCCGGCCTCACCGCTCTACGCGCTTCGAGCTGAGGCAGTTCTCACAGCCCTCAATGACGTCGGGGCCCACCGGGTCGCCGACCTGGGCTGCGGCGAAGGCGCATTGCTCAAGCGCCTCGTCGTAGACCCCTCATTCACAGAGATCATCGGTACAGATGTGTCCTCCCGATCTCTCCAGGCCGCAGAAGAGAAACTGCATTTCCGGGATCTCAGCGACACCCAACGCGCTCGGGTGCGCCTTGTGCAATCGTCGGTCACCTACCTCGATGACCGAATAAGAGAACTCGATGCGGCAGTGCTGATGGAGGTCGTCGAACATGTCGATCCCGACCGCCTGGCGTCGGTCGAGCTGTCCGTTTTCGGGCACGCCCGGCCAAACGCCGTGATCGTGACCACGCCGAACGCCGAGTACAACGTGTTGTACCCGTCCCTCACCACTGGGCGATTCCGTCATCCCGATCATCGTTTCGAGTGGAGCCGCGCCGAATTCGCGGTGTGGGCTGAGGGCGTCGGCAATCGCAACGGGTACAGCGTCGAGTTCAGAACCGTCGGCGACATCGACGCCGTCCATGGCTCGCCCACGCAGCTCGCGTTATTCAGGAAGGTGTGACGATGGCCGAACTCAGCATTCCTGAAATGTCACTTGTCGTGCTCATCGGGGCGAGCGGATCCGGCAAATCCACCTTTGCACGCGAACACTTCGGACCGTTCGAAACGCTCTCGAGCGACTACTTCCGTGGTCTTGTTTCGAACAACGAAAATGACCAAGCCGCCACGAACACCGCGTTTGAGGCGCTCAGATTTGTGGCGTCTGCGCGACTCAGAGCTGGCCTTCTCACCGTGATCGACGCGACGAACGTGCAACCCGAAGCGCGCCGGGGCTTCGTTCAACTCGCGCGCGACCACGATGTTCTGCCCGTAGCAATCGTGTTGGATGTGTCCGAACGAATCTGTATCGACCGAAACGAGAGCCGCACCGATCGTCAGTTCGGTGCGAATGTGATCAAGCGCCAGCAGGATCAACTCCGTCGATCGATGAAGTTCCTCGGCAAAGAAGGATTCCGCAAAGTCCACATGCTCCACGGGGTCGATGAGATCGCCGCGGCAACGATCACTATGGAGCCCCTGCTCAATGACTTCCGCCACGAGACAGGACCTTTCGATGTCATCGGCGACATCCACGGC
>JANYGT010000092.1 GCA_025362355.1 Lacisediminihabitans sp.
GAACGAGCCTGCCTGCAGCACATAATGCGCACCGGTGTCGGTGGCAGCCGGCGTGGTGCCCGCTGTTGCGGTCGCCGGATTGGCGGTTTGGCCGGTTGCGGTTTGGCTCTGCGCCTGCGCGGCGGCGGCCTGTTGCTTGGCGGCTTCGGCGCGCGCTTTCGCGGTGAGCTCGGCATCCGGAATCACGACTTCCATTTCCGGCAGCACGCTGTAGAAATCGTAGGTCTTGCGTGGCGCGGCGGGCGGTATTTTGTCCTTCGGTTTGCCGTTTTCATCGGCGACACCAGGATCGCTTTCGCGCGGCGCAGTGGCGTCCGCATTCGGTTGCGGCTGGTTGTGCTTGCGCAGCGACGGCATCCAGTCCTTGAACAGAACCAGCACCGACAATGCCAGCCCCATCAGCACACCGATGCCGATCAGTACCCAGGCCGGCAAAGACTTCTGCGTGTTGCCGCGCGTCGCCTGCTTGCCGCGTTTTGCTGCTGCCATTACATTTTCTCCGGGGCACAAACGCCCAGTAAATCCAGTCCGTTGTGCAGCACCTGCTGTGTCGCCGCGCACAGGTTCAAACGCGCATCGCGCAGATTATCATCGGCCACAAGAATCGCTTCGCCGTTGTAATACGCGTGGAAGGCTGTGGCGAGATCACGCAGATATTGCGCGAGCATATGCGGTTCGAGATTTTGCGCCGCGGCGTCGAGCATTTCCGGATAACGCGACAGCTCAACCATCAGCAGCTGTTCGAAATTGCTCGTGAGCAGCGCGAGTTGGGCGAGGCCGTTGTCGCGATTCCAGCCGAGTCCGCGCTCGCCCAGTTGGCGCTGCAAACTGCAGACGCGCGCATGCGCATACTGGATGTAATAAACGGGATTGTCGTTCGACTGCGAACGCGCCAGATCGATGTCGAATATCAGCTGCGAATCGACCTTGCGCGCGACCAGGAAATACCGCGTCGCATCGCAGCCGACTTCATCGATCAAGTCGCGCAAGGTGACATAACTGCCGGCGCGCTTGGAGAGTTTTACTTCCTCGCCGCTGCGCATCACCGTCACCATCTGGTGCAGCACGTAATCCGGCCAGCCCTTCGGAATCTGCAGGCTCAGCGCTTGCAGACCGGCGCGCACGCGGGTGATCGTGCTGTGGTGATCGGCGCCCTGCTCGTTGATCGCGCGACCGAAACCGCGCTGCCATTTGGTCACGTGATAGGCGACATCCGGCAGAAAATACGTATAGCCGCCATCCGATTTGCGCATGACGCGATCTTTGTCGTCGCCGAAATCGGTCGAGCGGAACCAGGTCGCACCCTCTGCCTCGTAGATGTGGCCGGCCGTGCGCAGGCGCTCGATGGCGCGCCCCACATCGCCGCCCTCATGCAGGTTGTTCTCGTGGAAGTACACATCGAAGTCGACCCCGAAGTCATGGAGGCTCGCCTTGATGTCCCCGAACATGAGGTCCGTGCCCATTGCCCGGAAGATCTCCTGCTGGTCCTCCCGCGTGATCGAGGCGAGATCGCCGGTGAACCCGGTGACGATACGGTCGGCGATGTCGGCGATGTACTGCCCGCCGTACCCGTCCTCCGGTGTCGGCTCACCGAGGTAGCTCGCGAGAAGGCTGCGGGCGAACCGGTCGATCTGGCCGCCGTGATCGTTGAAGTAGTACTCCTTGGTGACGATGCCACCCACCGCCGTGAAAATGCGGGCGAGGCTGTCGCCGACGGCAGCCCAGCGAACGCCGCCGAGGTGGATCGGACCGGTCGGGTTCGCCGAGACGAACTCGAGGTCGATCTTCACGCCGATGTAGAGATTGCCACGGCCGAACTCGTCACCCTGTTCGACGATGGTCTTCGCGATGGCGCCGGCCGCGGCGGCATCCAGCGTCATGTTGATGAAGCCCGGACCGGCGACGTCGACCGAGGAGACACCGTCGATCGAGCGGATACCGTCGGCCAGTTCGAGGGCGAGTTCTCGCGGGTTCGTCTTCAGCGGCTTTGCGAGCTTCATCGCGATGTTCGATGCCCAGTCCCCGTGCTCGCGATTCTTCGGACGCTCGAGCAGCACATCGTCGATCCCGATGGTCAGCGTGCTCTCGCCGCGTCGCTCGAGCGCGCCGTCGACGACGGTGAGCAACTGGGCGGAGAGTTCGGCTGGGGTCACGATTACCGATTCTATCGGGAGCTACTGGCGCGCCAGCCGCCCCGGAAGTCGACCGGTCGGCGATGATGTCAGCATGTCTCAGCCTGCCAGCACCCGACTCCTGTTCGTCGCGACGATCGGTCTCGCCACCCTTTTGCTGTCCGGCTGCGCACCGACGCCGTCCGCATCGAAGACTCCGTCGGCCAGCCCATCAGCGTCGCCGACGGAGAGTGCGACCCCGAGTCCTTCCGCTGCTCCGAGCAGCGTTGCGACCGCGGCCCCCGGCGCCCCGGCGCAAGCCGTCAGGGTGGACTGCAGCACGCTCGTATCGGGCCAGGCCATGTACGACTTCAATCCCAACTTCGGGCCGCAGGTGGGCTACACCCCTACCGCAGGGTCGGCCGGAGCTGTTGCCGTCGCCGATCTGGGAACAGCATGCAGCTGGATCAACCAGACATCGAAAGAGACGATCAGCCTGACCATCGCGAAGCCGAGTGCGGCCGATCTCGCGACGATCCGGGCTACAGCGGCGACGGGAACCGCGGGATCAGGGCTCGGCACGGCCTCCTTCTTCTCGACGAAAGGTCAGTCCGGTCGGATCGACGTGTTCTCGGGTCGCTACTGGCTGAGCGCGACATCCGTCTACTTCACCGGCGTGAGCGACGCGTCTGGCCTGCTGACCGAGGCTCTCAAGCAGGCTCGCTAACGCAACTGAGCAAGCATCGACGGGTCGTCCCGCGGGAGCTCGTCGACGATGGCGAGCACCTGGAGGTCGAGCAGCGTGAGGTCGGCCCAGTGGTTGGTCAGGAAGGCCGTGTCGGCCGCATCCCGTCCGGTCGAGATGCGCACGAGGCTCTGTCGTGGCGCGAGGCCGGTCGCGTCGACGATGTGCCACGTTCCGTCGACCCAGGCCTCGGCGACGGCGTGGAAGTCCATCGGGCTGAGCCCGGGTGCATAGACGGCAGCCATCCGGGCAGGCACGTCGATGCCGCGGAGAAGCGCGATGACGAGGTGGGCGTAGTCGCGGCAGACGCCCTGTCGGGCGAGGAGCGTTCCGACCGCGCCATCCGTCACCCTGCTGGACCCAGGGACGTAGTACAGCCGGCTCTGCACCCAGCTTCCGACGGCGGTGAGCAGCTCGGTACCGGAGAGCCCCGAGAACTCGGAGCGGGCGGTCGGGGTGAGGGAATCCGATTCACAGTAGCGGCTGGGGCGAAGGTAGACGACGAGGTCGAGTTCGTCCACCGGGGCGGCGGGAGCCTTGCCCTGCACCTCTGCGGCATAGTCGACGGTCATCCGTCCGGCTGAGGAGACGAGCTGGTGCAACCGGGAGCCGTGTCGATCGACGAGCTCGTTCGGCTCGATCCGCACGCCGTCGAGCACGATTTCGAGCCGTTCGGATGCGAGCTGCATCCCCTCGGCGACGGCCAGGCTGAAGACCATGTTGGTGCGGCCGGAGATGTCGATCTCCATGCGGCACGAGACGTTGCGAAGCATGGTCCGATCCTGCCATCCCCCTGTTACGGGCGGGTGTCGCGCGGCAGGTTTCCCCCGACACTTCGTACGTTCTTGCGCTTGCCGCATGGATGCTTCGCCGCCTCGCACCGCACGGGTGCGAACCGCTGGTAGCCTGAGATGCACTCCTGGCCCCCATAGCTCAGGGGATAGAGCACTGCCCTCCGGAGGCAGGGGCGGCAGTTCGAATCTGCCTGGGGGCACGTTCCCAAAAGCCCCGGGATCATTGGAAGGCAGGCCGGCCATCGCGTACGCGGGGCCGGCCTTCTCTCTGTGTCGCGCATCCCGGCAGCTGCCGGGCCGCCCGCCGGTAATCCGCCGCCGCCGATTGCGCCATATAGCGGGTCGCAGCGACGTCACACCCTCCGTATGACGCAATCGGTGCGCGAAAGTGGCGCCGAGCTTGAGGCTGGTTCGGCGCACAAGCCGGCCCAAGCCATCAGTACCAGTCGTCGATGGCAGCCATGAAGCGTTCGAAGTCGCTGTACCAGATCGAGTGCGCGGCTCCAGGGATGTCGCGGACGACCACTCCGCGGGCGGCCAGCATCCGGGCATCGTCGTCCGACACGTAATCGCTCGGCGCCGGCCGCACCATGAGCGACGGTGGCGAGGATGACGGGGTCCACCTTCCCCCGGGGCCCGAGGCGATCCCGGCCGCGGTCTCGGGGTCGAAGCGCTCGGCCGCGAGCGCCTCGACCTCGCAGTCGCGCTCCGAGTAGAACGGTCGTGTCGCTCGAAGTCCTTCGACGGTTCGAGGGACGCGATCCGACTCGTATTCCGCACGCATGGCATCCCGATCCCAGCCACCACGCGACGACGTCGGAGCATCGACATAGATTGCACGCCCCGGGGCGAGTTCCGCAATCGCCGCCGCGAGCACCACACCTCCGAACGAGTGCCCCATCGCGACGGCCGGCGGTGCGTCAACGAGGAGCGAAACGGTCTCGACGACGCTGGCTGCGACATCCGGAATCGCGAGGGATGGATGGCGCGGGGAAAGCCCATGCCCCGGAAGGTCGACGGCAATCACGCGATAGCCGCGCGAGACGAACTCCGGCGCCACCCGCCTCCAGCTTCCGGAGGATCCCATCATCCCGTGAAGGAGCAGGGCGACTCTCCCCCCGGATCCCGAAGACTCAGAGTGAAGTCGCATGGACACAGCACACCACACTCCGGTCGCCAGGATCAGCTCATCCCGCACGCACCACAGCCACCCTTGGTCGCGCGAAACGCGTAGTCGCCGTGAGCGGGAGCAGCGACACCCCCATCGTCAAAAAGAATTTATGGGAAATTTTGGCGACAGGGGCCACGACCGCCCTCGCTCGCCCGATTTCGGAACGGTCCCGCTACCGCCGCGCAGGACCGATTAGTCTACCGGCCCGGCGAGTTGTGTGCCGATGGATAAAACAATTCGTCTGTCCCCGAAAGAGACGCATACCTATGTATTGAGTTTGCCCGCCGGTCGAATATAGTGCGAAATGGCCGTCTTCTTCCTGATCCGAGTGGGGCGGCCCGGGCTCGGCGGATTGTGGTTACTTCGCCGAGCCCACTTCTTTCTCCGCACGTGACCGCTCGCGAAGGCGGCCGTCGGATCACTCCCCCGAGTGGTGGTCGAGAAACGCGTAGAGCTCTGTGTCATCCACTCCGGGGAAGGTGCCGGACGGCAGCGGCGCGAGGATGTGCGCGTGCAGTCGCGCGCTCGGCCAGGCCTTGTGCGCCCAGCGGCCCGCCGCCTCGGCGCTCGGTCTGCGGCAGCAACTCTCATCGGGACAGCGCGACGCCTCGCGGTTCGTGGTCTCCCGCCCGCGGAACCATTTCGCATCGGCGAACGGCACTCCGAAACTGATCGAGAACTCCTCATCGCCGGCCGTTCCCGTCTGCGTGGAACACCAGTACGTTCCGGACGGCGTGTCGGTGTACTGGTAGAACTCGTTGGTGCGGTTGGGCCGCCCGAACGCCGTGCGGGCACTCCAGTGCCGGCAGACGAGCTGGCCCTCGGTCGATCCGGTGACGTCGGTGGGCAGCTGCAGCCCGTCGTTCTCGTAGCCCTTGTAGAGCGCCCCATCCTCCCCGACCCTGAGGAAGTGCACGGGGATGTCGAAGTGCCGCGTCGCGAGATTGGTGAAGCGCAGTGCCGCGGCCTCGTGCGTCACCCCGAACGCGTCGCGGAAGTCTTCGACGGCCAGGTTTCGCTCATTCTTCGCGGCGGTGAGGAACTCGACGGACTGGCGCAAGGGCATCAGGCAGGCCGCCGCGAAGTAGTTGATCTCGAGTCGCTGGCGCAGAAATTCTGCGTAGCTCTCCGGCTCGTGATGTTCGAGCAGTCGGTGGGCGATGGCCTGCAGCGCCATCGAGCGGAGGCCGTGGCCACCCGGGATGGATGCCGGCGGGAGGTAGATGCGACCGTTTTCGAGATCCGTCACCGAGCGGGTCGAATGGGGGAGGTCGTTGACGAAGATGAGGTCGAATCCGAGCTTCTTCGCCATCAGGCTCACGGCACGGTGAGTCAGCGCGCCCGTCGTGTATCCGACGCCTCGCACGGTCTCCTCGGCGAGCGCCTCGATCTCGGGGATGTAATTATCTTGCGTGCGCATCCACTGCCGCAGCTCGGTGTTCGCCCGGCGAGCCTCCTCAGGGGTCGCGATGGCTTCGTGGGCACGGCGGGCGAGTTCGCGGTGCAGGCCGACGAGCGCGGCGAGCGTGTCATCCGCCATCGTGCGTGCCGGACGGATGGCCGGGAGCCCCAGCCCCCGATAGACGGCACCTTTTTGCAGTCGGTCCAGTTCGATCTCGAGCGCGGCGCGCTTGGTCGGCGGGGCCGCGTCGAGCAGATCCGAGACCTGCACGCCGACGGTCGAGGCGATGCTCTGCAGCAGCGAGAGTCGCGGTTCGCGCCTCCCGTTCTCCATCAGGGACAACTGGCTGCCGGCGATCCCGACGTCGGCGCCGAGCTGATCGAGGGTGAGATTCGCCTCGGTTCGGAAGTGTCGGATGCGCTGGCCCAGCGTTGCAAGATCGGTCATGCTTTTCACCATAGTGAAAGATCGTGGCTTTTTTCCACCGCTTTTCCGGTGACTCGGCCGAGAAGTAGTCGGATTATTGAATCAGGGCCGGATTTTACGCCCGCTCCCCCAAGTAGAGACCCACGACGACGAGGATGATTCCATGACGCTCACCCCGACCCGGCCGACGACAGAGACGCTTTCAGTGCTGCGGCGTGCAGCATCCTCCCCTCAGCATTCCGCACCCGTCGGCACCGATCCTTCGGTCGTCGACTGGGTGGCGACGATCGCCGCCCTCGCCACCCCCGACGACATCGTCTGGTGCGACGGCTCCCCCGCCGAGTACGACAGGCTCACCCGCCAGATGGTCTCGACCGGCACCCTGACGCAGGTCAACCCGGAGCACCGCCCCTACAGCTTCCTCGCCCGCAGCGATCCGAGCGACGTCGCCCGGGTCGAGGCGCGCACCTTCATCTGTTCCGAGACCGAGGAGGAGGCCGGCCCGACCAACAACTGGCGGGCTCCCGCGGAGATGCGGGTCACCCTCGACGGACTGTTCGCCGGAAGCATGCGCGGCCGCACGATGTACGTCATCCCCTTCTCGATGGGGCCCCTCGGCAGCCCGCTCGCGCGGCTCGGCATACAAGTCACCGACTCCCCATATGTCGTCGCGAGTATGGGCATCATGACCCGGATGGGAACGGATGCGCTCCGGCTGATCACGCCGGAGACCCGGTGGGTGCGCGCCATCCACAGTGTCGGCGCTCCCCTGGCTGCCGGGCAGCGGGACGTCGCCTGGCCGTGCAACGAGATGAAGTACATCACCCATTTCCCGGAGACCCGCGAGATCTGGTCGTTCGGGTCTGCGTACGGCGGCAACGCGGTGCTCGCCAAGAAGGCGTTCGCCCTGCGGATCGCCTCGGTGATTGCCCGCGAGGAGGGCTGGCTCGCCGAGCACATGCTGATCCTCAAGCTGACGAATCCGCGTGGGCGGGTCTTCCACCTCGCCGCGGCGTTCCCCTCGGCCTGCGGAAAGACGAACCTCGCGATGCTCAAGCCGTCGATCCCCGGCTGGCACGTGGAGACCATCGGCGACGACATCGCCTGGCTCGCCCCCGGTGCCGACGGACGACTGCGCGCGATCAACCCGGAGGCCGGATTCTTCGGGGTCGCCCCCGGAACCGGTCCGAAGACGAACGCCACAGCCATCGACACGATCTGGGGACACACCATCTTCACGAATGTCGCGCTGCGCGATGACGGGGACGTCTGGTGGGAGGGGCTGACCGAGAACGCACCCGACCATCTCATCGACTGGCAGGGCAACGACTGGAGTCCGACATCCGGCACTCCTGCCGCCCACCCGAACTCCCGCTTCACCGTCGCCGCCAGCCAGTGCCCGACCATCTCGGACGACTGGCAGGACCCGGAGGGCGTCGTGATCGACGCGATCATCTTCGGTGGCCGGCGGGCGACCAATGTCCCCCTCGTCGTCGAGGCGCGCGACTGGGAGCACGGCGTGTTCATCGGCGCGACGGTCTCGTCGGAGCGCACCGCCGCGGCCGAGGGCGTCGTCGGCGAGCTGCGCCGCGATCCCTTCGCCATGATGCCGTTCTGCGGCTACAACATGGCCGACCACTGGTCGCACTGGCTCGAGATGGGGTCGAAGCTCCGCACCGCCGGAAACATGCCGCGCATCTTCCAGGTCAACTGGTTCCGCAAGGGCGATGACGGATCCTTCCTCTGGCCCGGATTCTCCGAGAACGCGCGTGTGCTCGAGTGGATCCTCGACCGGGTCGAGGGCCGCACCCCGGCCGTCGACACCCCGCTCGGCTGGAAGCCCGTAGACGGCGGGATCAATCTCGATGGCACGAGCGTGACGACCCGTGACTGGCACCAGCTCTTCGAGGTGGATCCGGATGCCTGGATCGCCGAACTCGAGGGAACCGACGACTTCTTCGCCGAGTTCGGCGACCGGCTCCCGGCTGCGCTGACGACCCAGCTCACCGACATCCGCCGCCGACTCAAGCTCTCTCGGGAAAACTGACTCACCCCTCGGGTTTCGTCTCCACAACGTTTCTGCACCCCGGCTCGTCTTAGTAGGTAAAGACAGCCAAGGTTGATGCAGCAGCGGTGTGGAGGCGAGACGAGTGGATGCGGCCGAGCGATCGAACGACTGGCAGGGCACCATCACCCGCCTCGTCGCCGAGCGGGGCGAAGCTCTCGTCCGCTATGCCACCCTTCTCACCGGCGATCCGGATGACGCGACCGATCTCGTGCAGGATGCGTTGGTCAAGACCTTCGGACGCCTCCGGGCCGGCCTCACGGTCACGAGCGCCGAGGCCTACGTTCGCCGTGCCATCCTCACCACGCACATCGACGGCGGACGACGCCGCAGCCGGTGGCGACGAATCGCCCACCTTGCCGCGACCGCGGAGCCCGAACCGTCGACCACCCCGCAGACCGACAGCCGCATCGATCTGCACGGCGAGCTCGCGCGACTGAGTCCGCGGGAGCGCGCCTGCATCGTGCTGCGGTACTACGAGGATCTGAAGGTGGATGACGTCGCGGACTGGCTCGGAATCAGCTCCGGGGCGACGAAACGGTACCTGAGCGACGGGCTGGCGAAATTGAACGTGGCCCTCGAGTCCGAGAGACGCGAAAACCGAACGACGGGAGACGATTATGTACACCGAGGATGACCTGCGGACGATGCTGGCGAACGACGCCCCGTCACCCAGTGGAACAATCGACACCGCGCTGGTGATCCGCCGCAGCGGCCGTCGGCGCCACGCCCGCAGGGCCGTCGTCGGCGGGGCCACGACGCTGGCGGTTCTCGGCATCGGTGCCGCCGCAGTCGCCGGTGTCCGCAACCTCGGCGGAACCTCCAGCTCGACCTCGGTCGCCACCGGGCACAGTCCGACGACTTCCGACACGAAGAGCTCCGTCGAGGGCGGATCTGCCGCCGGCGGGCAACCACAGGCCGGCATCAAGCGCGCGCCGGCCGAGAAACTCAACCTCTGCGGCGGGCCGGTCGCCGACGTCGCAGCGAATGCGGCAGGCCTCGTGCTCACCGCACAGTTCGCGGCGACTGCGGAAGCGGCATCCACGTCCATCGCCGGAACGGTGACGCTGACCAACACCGGATCCGAGCGCATCGTCGGCACGACAGCCGCCTCGCCGGCGATCACCCTCTCGCGCGACGGGGTGACGATCTGGCACAGCAACGGCCCCACGATCGCCATGGTGGCGGTCGTGGATCTCGCACCCGGCGCCTCGATGGCCTACCCTGCGACCTTCTCCCCGGTCGTCTGCTCGGTCGAGGATGACTCCGCCGCCTCGTTCCGCGAAGGCCTCCCGCAGGCGACGCCCGGCGTCTATGCACTCTCCGCGGCCATCGATCTCTCCCGCACGTCGCCGGACGGCACGTTCCTCTCGAACGACCTGGTGACCGGCCCTCTCTCAGCGATCACCCTCGGATAGGGAATCTTCCCGGGGCGTAGATCGTTACCGCACTCCATGACAACTTTAGGAATCATCGGAGCAGGAAACATCGGCAGCCAGGTCGCGCGCAAAGCCATCGAGAACGGCTATGACGTGGTCATCAGCAATTCGCGCGGACCGGAGACTCTCGCCGACCTCATCGCAGAGCTCGGACCGAAGGCGAAGGCCGGAACCGCCCTCGAGGCGGCTGAGGCGGCGGATGTCGCGGTCGTCTCCATCCCGCTGAAGGCCATCGACGCCGTGCCCGTCGACGCGCTCGCCGGCAAGATCGTCATCGACACGAACAACTACTACTTCGAGCGCGACGGACACATCGAGGCTCTCGACGACGGCACGGCGACGGTGAACGGCATGCTGCAGGAGCACCTGCCGACGTCGAAGGTCGCCAAGGGTTTCAACCACATCCAGTCCGCCGACATCACCGGCGACGCCTTCCCGGCCGGTGACCCGAAGCGTCGGGCGCTCGCCACGGCGTCCGATAGTAAAGAGGCCTCCGACTTCGTGCTGAAGCTGTACGACGAGTTCGGTTTCGACGGTGTCAACATCGGGCCGCTCTCGGAGAGCTGGCGCGTGGAGCGTGACCGGCCGGCCTACGGCGTGCGGCAGAACGTCGCCGAGCTCGAGGCGAATCTCGCGAAGGCGCCGCGAACGATCTAGCGCGGTATCAGGCATCACCGTAGACGGCCATACTGGTCTGGTGGCAGCCACCTTCTTCGTCGTCCCGCAATGGCAGGGATCGGGCTCGTCGAGAGCAATGAGGCTCCTCGACGGGGCCGAGGCGATCAGGGGCGACCTCCCGGCCAGTGCGACCGTCATCGTAGAGGTGCCGCTCGGCGCCGGGAGCGACGAGGGCACCGGCGTCCATCGGCTGTCGTCGATCATCGCCGTTCGTGATTCTCTCGCCGCGGCCCTGACTGATGCCTCGGGCCTGCCTCTCGTCGTCGGTGGGGACTGCGGGGTCGAACTTGCCGCCATCTCTGCGGCGATCGCCAGCGGCACGACCGCCGTCATCTGGCTCGACGCCCACCCCGACCTCAACACGCCCGAGAGTTCGCCGTCCGGGGCGTTTCACGGGATGGTGCTCCGCACACTGCTCGGGCATGGTGTCGAGGCTCTCATTCCGACCGTGGCGCTCGCCCCGACACACCTCATCCTCGCCGGCACGCGCGCCTTCGATGACGCGGAGCTCGACTTCGCGACGGAGTCCGGCATCCGGGTCATCGGCCCGGAGAAGCTCTCCGCCGACTCGATCACCGAGGCCCTTCGCGCGACCGGCGCAACCTCGCTCTACCTTCACGTCGACCTCGACGTGCTCGATCCGGCTTTCGTCGACGGCATCGGATTTCCCGAGCCGTTCGGTGTCTCCCTTCCGCAACTGCTCGAGGTGATCGCCGCCGCGAAAGCGACGTTGCCGCTCGTCGGGGCCGGGGTTACCGAGTTCGCGCCGGCATCGCCCGAGGTGGCCGGCGACGATCTCGGCAGCATCCTCCGCATCATCGGGGCTCTCGCCGGCTGACCGCCGCAGCGGGCACGCGGCGCATACCATGAGGCAATGACGACTGAGCCGGCCACCGCTCCGAGGATCACCCGTGAACGCCGGGGTCACATCCTGCTCATCGGCTGGAACCGCCCCGAGAAGCGCAACGCCGCCGACATGGCGCTTCTCACGGAACTCGCGCTCGCGTACGGGGAACTCGAGAGCGATCCGGAGCTGAGGGTCGGCGTGGTCTTCGCCCATGGCGATCACTTCACGGCCGGACTCGACCTCGCGGATGTCGCTCCCCGCATCGGTGCGGACGGCCTCGATCTCACCCCCGACGGCGGCATCAACCCGTGGCAGCTCTCCGACGCCCGCCTGACCAAGCCCGTCGTCATCGCCGTACAGGGCACCTGCCTCACTCTCGGCATCGAGCTCATCCTGGCGAGCGACATCGCCGTCGCGGCAGAGTCGACGCGATTCGCCCAGATCGAGGTCTCCCGCGGCATCCTGCCATTCGGCGGCGCGACCATCCGATTCCCGCGCGCGGTCGGCTGGGGCGACGCGATGCGCTGGATCCTCACCGGCGACGCGTTCGACGCCGCCGAAGCCCATCGGATCGGGCTCGTGCAGGAGGTCGTCCCCGACGGCAGCCAGCTCGATCGGGCACTCGAGATCGCGGAGCGGATCGCTGCCCAGGCGCCGCTCGCCGTGCAGGCGGCGCTCGCCAACGCGAGACTCGCCGTGCGTGACGGTGACGAGGCTGCCGAGCGGGCCTTGCAACCCGAACTCGTGCGACTACTTTCGACCGCAGACGCCGCGTTGGGATTGGAAGCGTTTCTCACGCGGACGACGGCCGAGTTCGTCGGTCGCTGACCGTCCATCACCACCACACCAGGGAGCACTCATGCCAGCCGCCATCGAATTCGACCTGATCGTCATCGGAGCC
>JANYGT010000099.1 GCA_025362355.1 Lacisediminihabitans sp.
ATCCATCATCACGGCGCTGCTGATCTTCTTCCTCTTCTTTCCGACCACCGATCCGAACCGACTGCTCGTGCTCGCCCTCATCTGCGCGATCGCGAGCGCATCGAAGTACATGCTCGCCATCCGCGGTCGGCACATTTTCAATCCGGCCGCCATCGCCGCGCTGATTATCGCCTTCGCCCAGCTGAGCGCAGCGGTCTGGTGGGTCGGAACCCCCGTGCTGCTCGTTCCCGTCGCCATCGGCGCGTTCCTCGTCGTCTACCGCGTTCGGCGTTTCGCGCTTGTCGTGACCTTCGTGGCCGTCGCCCTCACCATCTCGATCGTGCGGCTGAGCCTCGGAGGGGCGGATGTGCCGCTCGCCATCTGGCTCTCACTCGGCTCCGCGCCGATCCTCTTCTTCGGCGGATTCATGCTCGACGAACCGCTGACCATGTCGCCCCGCCGCTACCAGCAGGTCGCGATCGCCGTGATCGTCGCGGTGATCATGGAGGTTCCGTTCAGTCTCGGACCGCTCTACAGCTCGCCGGAACTCGCGCTCATCGTCGGCAACCTCATCGCGTTCTTCTTCGGGCAGCGACGATCGATCTCCCTCGATTTCGTCTCGGCCCGCCAACTGACGCCGACGACACGCGAACTCATCTTCGTACCGGCCAGCCAGGTCTCGTTCCAGGCCGGCCAGTACATGGAGCTCTCGCTCCCCCACACGAAAGCGGATGCCCGGGGCGTTCGCCGCACCTTCAGCGTCGCATCGGCTCCCGGAGCGTCGACGGTCGCGTTCGGCATCAGGGTGCCGGAGGTCGCAAGCACGTTCAAGCGCTCCCTCGGGGAGTTGCAGCCGGGCACGCGGCTGCGGGCGACATCCGTCGGCGGGGACTTCCTGCTCCCGCGCGACAGCACGGTTCCGCTGTTGTTGGTCGCCGGCGGTATCGGCATCACACCATTCATCAGTCAGCTCGCGCATCTCGCAGCGAGCGGCGAACACCGGGATGTCGTCGTCGTCTACGCGGTTCGCGACACCGACGAACTGGCATATGCGTTGGAACTCGAGACGGCCGGGGTACCGGTGCTGGTCGTCGCGCCGTCGCGTCCGGCGTCGCTGCCGGACGGATGGCAGTACCTCGGGGCCGGGCACCTCGACGCGACCCAGCTTGCCGACCGGGTGCCTCGGCTCACGGCTCGCGCGGCCTATGTCTCCGGTCCGCCGAGCATGGTGACGAGCCTGCGGCGTGACCTGCGAGCGCTCGGCCTGCGGAACGTGCGCACCGACTACTTCTCGGGGTATTGACACTTCACCGGCGGTGGCTTCTCGCGGCGGCGTCTAGCGGTGTAGGCCCCTGGCGTCGCCCCTTCTAACGACGCCGACTGAAGTGCACGGGCTCCTCGACGTAGGGCGCCCAGGCCGCACGCTCGACCGGCGTGATGCGCCGGGGCTTCATCGTCTCCGTGTCGACGAGCACCACGGTGGATGACGCTCGCGCATACAACTCCCGCGGCTCGGCACCGAGCGGTGACCAGACCTCGTAACTGATCTCGAGATCGGCTCCGCCGAGCCGCCCGATCCAGACCTGAATGTCAAGTGGGTGCCGGCGGTAGTCGATCGTCAGCAGATATTCGACCTCCTGGCGCGCGATGATGCTCAGCGTCCTCGACTCGAGGGAGGCATCCAGCACCGCACTCGCAGGCGCGTCACCGTCGACGTCCGGTGCGGCGTCGGCAGCGTCATCCGACACCCAGAGAGCGTGGATCCGCGCCTCCTCGAGAAGCCGGAGCACCTGCACGTTGTTGACGTGACCGTAGGCGTCGAGGTCTGACCAGCGGAGCCTCGTCGGTACGTGCAGCCGTGCCACGGAGCCTCAGTCCCGGGTGAGTTTGCGGTATGCGGAGCGGTTCGGCTTGGCGGCATCCGGTCCGAGGCGCTCGATCTTGTTCTCCTCGTAGGCCTCGAAGTTACCCTCGAACCAGTGCCAGTTGCCCGGCGCCTCAGCGGTTCCCTCGTAGGCGAGGATGTGGGTCGCGATGCGGTCGAGGAACCACCGATCGTGGGTGATGACCACCGCGCAGCCCGGGAATTCGAGCAGTGCATTCTCGAGGCTGCCGAGGGTCTCGACGTCGAGGTCGTTGGTCGGCTCGTCGAGCAGCAGGAGGTTGCCACCCTGCTTGAGCGTGAGTGCGAGGTTGAGGCGGTTGCGTTCACCACCGGAGAGCACGCCGGCCTTCTTCTGCTGGTCGGGACCTTTGAATCCGAACTGGCTGACATATCCGCGCGACGGGATCTCGGTCTTGCCGACCTGGATGTAGTCCTGCCCGTCCGAGACGACCTCCCAGAGTGTCTTGGTGGGGTCGATGCCGCCGCGATCCTGGTCGACGTAGGAGATGTCGACCGTCTCACCGATCTTCAGGTCGCCGCCGTCCAGTGACTCGAGGCCGGTGATGGTCTTGAAGAGCGTCGTCTTTCCGACACCATTCGGGCCGATCACGCCGACGATGCCGTTGCGTGGAAGCGTGAACGTCAGCCCGTCGATCAGCACACGGCCGTCGAAGCCCTTCTCGAGCTTCTTCGCCTCGATGACCTGCGCGCCAAGACGCGGACCGATCGGGATGACCAGCTCCTCGAAATCGAGCTTGCGAGTCTTTTCGGCCTCACTCGCCATTTCTTCGTAGCGGGCGAGCCGCGCCTTCGACTTGACCTGGCGGCCCTTCGCGTTGCTGCGCACCCACTCGAGTTCAGACGAGAGGCGCTTCGCGAGCTTCGCGTCTTTCTTGCCCTGCACCTCGAGGCGGGCGCCCTTCTTCTCGAGGTAGGTCGAGTAGTTGCCCTCGTACGGATACAGGTGGCCGCGGTCGACCTCGGCGATCCATTCCGCGACGTGGTCGAGGACGTATCGATCGTGAGTGACGGCGAGCACGGCGCCGTGATACTGGGCGAGATGCTGCTCGAGCCAGAGCACGCTCTCGGCATCGAGGTGGTTGGTCGGTTCGTCGAGCAGCAGGAGGTCGGGCTTCTGCAGCAGCAGTTTGGTGAGCGCGACGCGGCGCTTCTCGCCACCCGAGAGGTTCGCGACGCTGGCGTCCCCGGGGGGCGTGCGGAGGGCATCCATCGCCTGTTCGAGCTGGGAGTCGAGATCCCATGCGTCGGCGGCGTCGATGTCGGACTGCAGGGAGCCCATCTCCTCGAGCAGTGCGTCGAAGTCGGCATCGGGATCGGCCATGGCGAGCGAGACCTCGTTGAAGCGGTCGACCTTCGCCTTGATCGGGCCGACGCCCTCCTGCACGTTCTCGAGGACGGTCTTCGTCTCGTCGAGCACCGGCTCCTGCATGAGGATGCCGACCGTGTACCCGGGGCTCAGTCGCGCTTCGCCGTTGCTCGGGGTATCGAGGCCGGCCATGATCTTGAGGATCGTCGACTTGCCGGCCCCGTTCGGCCCGACGACGCCGATCTTGGCGCCCGGGAAGAACGACATCGTGACGTCGTCGAGGATGAGTTTGTCGCCGACCGCTTTGCGAGCGCGGACCATCGAGTAAATGAATTCGGCCATTGCTTCAGTTTAGGCGGAAGCGGTGATCGGGCATTCCGCGACCGTGGAGTCCATCGAGACTCGCGCTCAGCACTCGCGCGCGTCCGATAGCGCCATTTAAGGGGTGCGAGACGATCTATACCCACCAGATGGCGCAATCGGTCGAAAGGGAGCCTGCATGTCGCTCTGGTTGCTGTGAGGGCGGGCATACCCTGCACCTTTCCGTCATTCGAAGCGCTCTCCACGCCTCCGCCTAACGTTGGGACTCTCCGGTGACAATGGGCTCGCTGTGGGCGGCCCAACGCCAACGGAACGTCCCAACGTCACCGAAACGATGTGCGAAGCGGTTGTCGCTGCCTCACCAATGGGATCGCGGAATTGGCGCATGGAGTGATGAACCGTTCGGCAACGACACAGCTTCGAATTGGGCGTGGGAGCTTGACGGTCAAGACGAATGGCAAGTGGTTCAAGACGCACTGAACGAAGCTGTCCAGTCGCCCGACTTCGTCGACGCGGATATCGCGTCGAACGCGATCGCAGCCGCGGAAACAGTTGCGCACGGGCTAGGGCGCCCAACGCAGAATGACGCCCACACCGAATCGGTGGTGTCATTTTCGGCACGTGCCAGCAAACCGAGTGAAGCCATCCTTCAACTCGCAGTCGCGGGCTTGACCGCTGCCACGGGGCCCGCCAGCGAACTGACCGAACTTTGGGCCGAAGGCGGCGAAGCCGAGTGGATGCAAGCAAACTCCCGCATCATGGAAGCACTCGTCAGGCCCGACACTCAGGCATAAGTGTGGTCGATTGAGTTCCGCCGCTGTCGAAGATTTACGGGGTGGATGGTCGAGACCGTGCGCGCAATCTTGGTGTTGTTTCATGGACCCGCCCACGGATGAGGATGCCCAAACCGGCACCAACGGGCGAGCCGATAAACACAGGGAGTCCGCTGGCCATGCGCACTATCTATCCGCGCGGTCTGCAGCGGGAGTCCTAAGATCGGCGGATGACCGACCCACGGTGGGACACCGACCCCGACCGAATCGAGTTCGAGCGGCTCATCGATCATGCAATCGCGATCATAGGTACGTCAGCTGAAATGGAACGTCTCCAGTACGAGCGCGGCGGGGTCAAGATGTCACATTCACTCCCGAGAAATCAGGAGCACCAACGCTCTCTCTGATCGGCGAGCAATTTCTTCACGTCTTTGCGACGGACGTCAACATTGACTGGGAACTTGATTATTCGGCGAAACGCTTGCTGCTGACGCGCGAACTCATCGATTGCGTCGTTGAGGGTCGAATAGAAATTCGGCCGTACCTCTGGTTCTGCAAATTCCGGGCCTTCTCGCGCGAAAGATCAGTAATTGAAAGCGGGTCCTACCGTGAGCGACGCCCCAACGCGAAGTCCCGGTCGAGGAGCGAACTTCCACGCTTTCTCCCGAGCTACGGCCCGTCGGAACAAGAAAATGAGGGCACCACTTCGGTGTGATGTGGTGCGATGTGGGGACTTCTCCGATTGCAATGGATGGGGCCGATTGAGTTCGGCGGTGCAGGAAATTCACCGGACTCCGGTAATCGCGTCCGTGCGCGCTCTCGCGGCGCCAGGCCACGACGCGTCGAGTTGCTGTACCCGCGAAATGTGCCGAGTCGTCGCAACGCGCCGGGCGAAGCCCGAGACTATCGTGCGGACGTTCCCTGTGCGCCAGTGTTTGGCGGCTCCAGCGCTCGCAGAAGGCAAACCGGCGAGTTTTCAGGGACCTGCGAGTGCTCGATCTCGTATCGACACTCCCCACAACCGTTTTCGAGCTTCCCTCCGAAAGCACCCTCCGCATGCTCACGCCAATCGTGGTTACAGCTGGGGCAAGCACCGTAGTAGCCAACACGTGTAGATCTCAGCGGCCGCATGTTGGGGAGCCTGACAGTCCGCATCGAATGGAGCAACTCCATCGAGGCGCGATCGTCGCGCCCCGATGCGTGGCACTCCTCGGCCACTGGGGTCCTCGAGCCCGCTCTGATTGCAGTAATCGCGACAGGAAACTGCGACTTCCCGTAACTCGGAGGTGGTTTTTTCGGCCGCCCTCGAGCGGAAGAACGGGGGCGTTGTGCTCGTCCGTGGCCAGGGCTAGCCTCAAAACACTGGGCAGGAGACTCAATGGAGAAAGATCCCGCACGTTCGTCAGAACCTCATAGCGAGCACGCCGACGTTGTTCCAATCCACGTGTTCGACCAGACCAACGGAATCGTGGATGTCTCAGATCCCGAAGTAGAGAAAGATTCTCCCGACGACGGCCGTCGCAATGCGTTGACCGCAACATTGGTCATCAACCACTAGCTGTCGCGTAGACCGGCGGGGCACTCTCGCTAGCCCATGGTGCTGTTGCGACTCTTTCCCGCTGATCTCGCCCGGATGTCTTCCTCGAGCTGTGGTCGCGAGCCGACGCCCAACGTTGGGACGCCCCGGTGACATTGGGATGGTTGTGGGCGGCCCGACGTCAACGGAACGGCCCAATGTCGATGCGCGGCTCGGCATCGCGCGGCTCGGCATCGCGTGGCGCGGCCGAACCCGCGGTTACCAGTCGATGGTGCGGGTCTTCCCGATCAGGCAGGCGCCGCCGCTGGTCAACGCCGGCGCAATCGAACTGCTGTAGCCCGCTCCCCCGTGCTGGCCGAGGAGGCAGGAGGCACCGATCTTGACCGAGAACAGGATCGAGTCGGCCGGCTTGCCGATGGCATCCAAGTCGGGGGTGACCTGCATGTTCGCCTTGGTGAAACCGGCCGCGACGAGATTGTCGATGATGGTGCGCCCGTTGGCCGAGCCGTTCGCGGTGAAGAGGCGATTGTTGACCAGATCGAAGAAGGGCTTGTTGTCTGCGGCACTGCCGTTGATGTTGAGAGTGGGGGTCGTCGTGACGGAGGGCGTCGGCGCAGCAGAAGAAGTGGATGCCGAGCCCGTCGGCCCCGACGACGGCGCGGGTGTCGCCTGCACGCATCCTGCCAGGGAAGCCGACAGCGCGACGGCGATGGCTGCGCCGACGACGGCGACACGGTGATGACGGCTCATCGCGCTGATCCCCTCCGACCGGTCGCACAGGGCGGCGGTCGGCTCGATTCTAAGCGGATGCGCCGATCCTCTGCCGAGCATCAGATGATGACGAGCGAATTTCGGCCGAGGTGAGCGGCACATCTCGCCGGCGCCACCCGCCGGATGCCGGGGCGGCGCCTAGAACGGCACGGGCACACTTCCGGAGGGCGTCAGTGGATCGCCCTCAGAGTCCAGCTCGCCGTCGAGCACTGCGGCAGCGCCGTCATCCGAGGGGGACGGCGTGGCGTCGCCTGCCGCCCACTCGCCGGAGCCGACCGGAGAACCCGGGGCTGAGGCGCCTGCCACCCATCCCCCGGAGTCGACAGGGCTGGCATCCGCCGCCTCTCCGCTTGCCAGGTGGTCGGCTGCGACCCGCTCGGCGAGAGCCGTCGCGATGCTTCGAGTGAAGACCGAAGTGCCCCAGAGAAGGTCGTGGCCGATCGCTTCGGCATCCACCTCGATGTTGGTGCCGACCTTGTCTCCGGCGGCCCAGTCGCGGATGCGCAATTTTCCGGTGGCGACCACGCGGTCGCCCTTCTGAATCGAGGATGCGACGTTGGTCGCGAGTTGGCGGAACGCCGTGATCGTGTACCAGTTGGTCTCCCCGTCTACCCACCGCTCCTTCGAGCGGTCGAATCGACGTTGGGTCGACGCGAGACGGAAGCTCGTGATGAACAAGCCTTCGCTCGTGGTGATGGCGCGCGGTTGGGTCGCGACGAGGCCGGTGAGGGTGATGGTGTCAGTCATGACCCGAGTGTGGGCGCGTCCGGATCGATACGACGAAGGCCGTCTTCCACTGGGGAGACGGCCTCGCTCGAGCGACCTGTGAAGGAGAGGTCAGTGCTCCCGGAACTCGGGCCACTCCGCCCCCGGCAGCAGGCTCGCGTGAAGCGCGCTCTGGGCGACCTGGAGGGTCGGATACTGCTGACGGCGCACGTCATCCGCGACGAGGCGGAAGGTGTACCCGCCGTCGAGGCGGTGGATCGCGCCGACGACTCCTGCCGGGCCGTAGGCCACCCAGGTCTTCTCGATGGTCACTGTGTCATCTGTAATGCTCGTCATTGAGCTTCCTTTCGTGAATGCCGATACGCATCCGACGCAGTCAGCATACGCCGATGATTAGTGTGGATCGAGGAGTGTGCAGCGGTGCACGCGGAAAGGCATACCGCCATGACGAAATCAGCCCGACTCGGCGTCACCATCAGCTATGAGCAGAATTTCGCGGATGCCGCTCCCGAAGTCGTCGACTACGAAAGGGCCGGCGTCGACCTCGTCACCGTCGCCGAGGCATATTCGTTCGATGCCGTCTCGCGTCTCGGCTATCTCGCGGCTATCACGACCGAGATGACGCTGGCATCCGGGATCCTGCCGATCTACACGCGCACGCCGACCCTCCTCGCGATGACCGCTGCCGGGCTCGATGACGTATCCGGCGGGCGATTCGAACTCGGGCTCGGCTCTTCGGGCGCGCAGGTCATCGAGGGCTTCCACGGCGTCCCTTTCACCGCGCCACTAGGACACATTCGCGAGAACGTCGAGATCTGCCGCTCGGTATGGCGCCGAGACACGGTCGAATACCACGGCAAGTACTACGAGCTGCCCCTCCCGGCAAGCGAAGGTCGCGGCCTAGGCAAGGCGTTGAAACTCATCAATCACCCCGTGCGCAGTGAGATCCCGATCACGATCGCCGCGCTGACCCCGACCGCGGTCACCCAGGCCGCCGAGATCGGCAACGGCTGGGTGCCCCTCTTCTACTACCCGGAGGGAGCGGATGACGCGTGGGGCGAAGCCCTGGCAACCGGAAAGCAGCGCCGGCCCCCCGAACTCGGCGCCCTCGACGTCATCGCGCAGGTGCCCCTGTACATCGGCGATCACGCCGACCTCGCGCTCGACGGATACCGCAAGCAGGTCGCCCTCTACATCGGCGGCATGGGTGCCCGCGGCGCGAACTTCTACAACGATCTCGCGACGCGCTACGGTTTCGGCGATGAGGCGGACGCCGTGCAGGAGCTCTATCTCACGGGCCGTAAGAGGGAGGCGATCGACGCTCTTCCCGAGGAGCTCGTGCTCGGCACATCCCTCATCGGCACCGAGTCGCACGTGCGTGAGCGCGTCGAGAAGCTGCTCGACTCCGGTGTGACGACGATCTCGGTGACCGCCATCGGCCCGACGCGCGAATCGCGGGTCGAGCAGCTTGAAGCGCTGCGCGCGATGCTGCCGCGCTAGGCAGAATCAGGACGCGAGCACGTACTCCGCGAACGACTTCCGGATCTTGTTCACCTTCGGAACGGCGATCGCCATGCAGTAGCCCTGGCCCGGGTTCTTGGCGAAGAAGTCCTGGTGGTAGTCCTCGGCGGTGTACCAGGTGCCGAGCGGTTCGAGAGTCGTGACGAGGCCGCCGTCCCAGTAGCCGGATGCGCGCTCCAGCGCCTGCTCGAACTCGGCCCTCTGCGCGTCATCCGTGTAGAACATCGCCGAGCGGTACTGCGTTCCGCGGTCGTTGCCCTGGCGGTTGAGCTGGCGAGGATCGTGGAGTGAGAAGAAGACGTCGAGGATGACCGAATCCGGGATGACCTCCGGGTCGAAGGTGACCGCGACGCCTTCTGCATGACCGGTCATGCCGGTGCAGACCGCGTCGTAATCCGGATTCTTCGTGACGCCGCCGGTGTAGCCGGACACGACATCCGTCACTCCGCGAAGCGTGCGGTAGACCGCATCGAGACACCAGAAGCAGCCGCCGGCGAGAACGAATGTGTGCATGGGACGAGTTTAGTTTCCCTAGGCTGGACGCATGAGCTACGACGCATCCCCCGACCGCTACGACAGCACCGACTACGTGCGGACGGGGCGGAGCGGACTGAAACTCCCCCGCGTCTCGCTCGGGCTCTGGAAC
>JANYGT010000109.1 GCA_025362355.1 Lacisediminihabitans sp.
CGACCGGGTGGTGTATCGAGCCGTTGACTCTGCCCGCATCTCGAGTCCAACGATCGCCGGACCCCGCGTCGGGCTTGCCGTGGTGAACGCAGTTCCTGCTGCGATGTTGGGCGATGAGCCTTCGTTTCCGAATTGATGTCACGACGACACGCCAAGCCTGACTTGATGTGGTGATTCTTTCACTGTCCCGCTAGAGTGGGACTTACCACCGGCCGCGAGAGAGGAACCGTCATGGCGATCCACACCCCCAAGACCCGCGAGGATCTCGCGCGCCATCTATCCCCGATACGTCTCCAGGCGACTGTGTTCGAGCGTGCAGTCTCGGTAGGTGCTGCGGAGAGTCGTACCTACTCGAAGGGTGCGCCGAAGTCCGCACCCAACATGACGCGCTGGTACCGAACCGTCGAGGTGATTCACGAACAACTCATGCTGCTGCAGCTCGACTGGAAGCGCTCAGACCCGCAGAACCTGCCTTACTTCTCTCAGACTGACCTCAGCCTCGGACTGATCACCAGTAGCGGCGACGAGTTCACCGGTGTCGCCTGGGGCACCCCAAGCACCAAGAACCCGAAGGGCTCGGCCTTCGCGCGCCGCGTCGACGAAAACGGCCAGATGGCCATGTTCGGCCAGCCGACCAACGACGGTGGCGAGATCGACGTCAAGTACCTCTGGATCCTGCTCTACAACGAGCGTGACGGCATGGTTTTCCTCGAGCTGTCCCGTCCGACCTCGATGGCTGGCAAGCAGATCGACAGCTGGTCGGAGCGGATTATCTTTCCGCCGTTCGACCTGGCGCTCGGTACATTCTCGTTCGAGGAAGACACCGAAGAAGACGAGGGCTTCGGCTTCACCGTCGCACGGCGCTAAGGCGCCGGGTTCCCCGCGATGAGCACCACCTTCATTCCCGCACGCCTTGAGATGGCGCGCGCCATCCGACAGATGACCGCAACCGCGCTCGCCACGGAAGCGGGCACGACCGCGCCCTGGGTGTCTCAAGCCGAGAACACCAAGAAGACACCGAGTCCGGAGCTTGTCCGTGAATTCGCCCGCGTCCTCAACTTCCCGGTCGACTTCTTCTATCGCCCAGTCAATGCACTCCCACCTTCGGATGCCTTCCACTTTCGGGCTACGTCGCGACTCGCCAAGAAGGACGAAGCGACAGCACGAAGCCTGTCAACACTGGCGATCGAACTGTCGGACTGGATTGAGTCGACATATAGAGCACCTGCTCCCGAGGTTCCAGAGCTCCAGGATCTGCTCGACTCTGACGACTCACTGCCACCCGAGCAAGCTGCCGAGGCTCTGCGCGGCGCATGGGGTCTTGGCGTCGCACCGATCAAGAACCTTCTGCAGCTTCTCGAATCCAAGGGCGCGAAGGTCTACTCGGCCGGCGGGCCGCTGCAAGCCATCGACGCTTTTTCGTTCCGGCACGGGGCGACACCGGTGATCTTCCTGAACGTGCATAAGTCCGCCGAACGACTACGTTTCGACCTCGCCCACGAACTCGGGCACCTCGTCATGCACGGCGGGTCATTGCACGTTGAACCAGGAAAGGAAAAGGAGCAGGCAGCGAACGACTTTGCCAGTTCCTTCTTAATGCCGCGCGCCGACGTCCTTGGCGCGATCCGCGGCAACTTGATGCTCGAGGACATCCTGATACTCAAGAGGCGCTGGCGTGTGAGTGCAATGGCGCTCAACCTGCGTGCGCATCGACTAGGCGTCATCTCAGACTGGACCTACAGCACACTGGCGAAGCAACTCTCAATGGCCGGCTTCCGACGAAGCGAGCCCGGCTCCGACCTGCTCGCCGAAAGCTCCAGTCTGCTGACACAGGTCATGAACGACATGCGTGGCCAGGGCGCAGGATTCGTCGAAATTGCGCGGGCGCTCGGCGTGCGCGCACAAGACGTCCGAGATCTAATGCTCGGGCTTGTGACGTTCTCCCTCGAAGGGGATGCGCAGACTCGGTCGCGTAGCCAAGCGAACCTACGGGCGATCTGACTGACGTCGCGGTTTAGATGAATACGCCTCCGTGATGACCCACGCGAACTCGAAGCTCGCCGCATCCTCCGAGTCAGCGGTTCGCGGGAACGAGCGTGAGCTTCTGCCCCAGTGCGTCAGCCAAACGCAGGAGCGTCGCTGCAGTCGGGTTCCCAGCACCGCGCTCGATGCGGCTGATCTCAGCCTGCTGAATGCCTGTCAGCTCCGACAGGGCTGGTTGCGTGAGGGATCGGGCCTTGCGTGCGGTCGCGAGCACAGTGCCAAGCTCTGCACGCTCATTCACCTCGGCGGTGAACTCCGAGGACGCCGCCTCGTACACACGACGAGTGTCGTCAGACCATGCCGCCTTCGCACGGTCCGCAAGTTCGTTGAAGTTCTTTGCCATCATGGTCTCCTCTCGCTCACCATTATGTGCCACAACACATACGCGGTCAAGTGTTGCGTTGCCGCTTCCAGCGCTCGTGGATCTTGCGAGCCTTTGCGATCCCCTAGGTGTCAGGGTTGGATGAGGCCAGCGCCTCAGAGCAAGTCTCCCGTCTGATGTAGGGCGAGAACCAGGAACTCCTCGAACATGTCCAACTCATCTCCGTCGGCTCTGCACGACGATAGGCCTATGACCAACACCAGCCCAGGTCCCCGCGCCGGAGGCCCGAAATCGCGGCGAACATTCACCCCGGCCCAGAAACTCGACCTTCTCGCGGGCTACGAAGACGCGATCCTCCGCAA
>JANYGT010000116.1 GCA_025362355.1 Lacisediminihabitans sp.
GTCTGGATCATGGATGACGACACAGTTCCCACACCCGGCGCACTTGAGGCACTGCTCGCGGCCCGCGCCGCCTCGCCGCTCCCACTCTCGATTCTCGCCTCGAGAGTGATCTGGACCGACGGTCGTGATCATCCCATGAACACTCCTCGCCGCCGACTCTTCGGTCGGGGGAACGCATTCGGATCGGATTCGGCCGTCGGAGGATTCAGCGTCCGATCGGCCAGCTTCGTCTCACTCATGGTCGACGCCGCTGCGATCCGACGCAGCGGACTCCCCATCGCCGACTACTTCATCTGGAATGATGATTTCGAGTATTCGACCCGTCTCCTTCGCTCTGCTGTCGGAGTATTCGTTCCGGCGAGCATCGTCGTGCACAAGACGAGACAACTCGGATCGACCGATGTCGATCCGGGAGCACGCTTCTACTATGAAGTGCGCAACAAGGTCTGGATGTTTCGTCTCTCCCGATCTCTCGCCCCCTGGGAGAAGATCGTCTACGGCGCTTCGAGCTTGCGCCGGTGGGCGCGCACCTTCCGGGGTTCACGGGATCGATCGGTGTTGCGATCTGCGCTTCGTTCCGGCTGGCGCGACGGCTGGAGTTCGAGTCCGAGAACCAACGTCGACGCGCTGGCCGACATCGGGGACGCCGCGGTGTCCGTCGCGCGAGTCGATGTCGGTATCGCTCGAGCGAGCGCCCCGTAATGGCCCGGCCGCACTTCTCGCTGCTGCTACCCGTCTACGACGGCGATGATTCCTCCCATCTCAGACGAGCTTTCACGAGCGCCGTCCAGGGCCAGTCGTTGCCGCCGAGCGAGGTCGTGATCGTCCAGGACGGACCTGTGCGTCGCCAGCTCGCCGACGAACTGCAACGGCTGGTCGCCGAGTCGCCGGTGCCGACGACGATTGTCAGATTAGAGCAAAATGGAGGGCTCGCGGCCGCACTGACCCGGGGACTTGAGGAGTGTCGATACGACATCGTCGCAAGAATGGATGCCGACGACATCTCTGCGGGCGAGCGCTTCGAAATACAACTGCCGATGCTCGACCTCGGCTTCGACCTCGTCGGGTCGGGAATGCACGAGTTCATGCAAGAGGGTATGACGGAACGCATCGTCGGACGCCGGATTCCACCCACTGGTCACGATGCGATCGTACATTCCGCCAGGTTCCGCTCGCCGTTCAACCACCCGACCGTCGTGTACCGGAAGGCCGCTGTGCGAGAGGCTGGCGGCTACGAGCCGCTGGCGCTGATGGAGGACTACTGGTTGTTCGCTCGAATGATCCTCGGCGGGGCAAGGGTGGCGAACTCGCCACTTCCCCTGGTCGAGTATCGAGTGAGTTCCGGCTCATACCGCCGACGCGGTGGTGTGCATATGTTGCGCAGTGAACTCGCTCTCCAACGCAAATTCCGGTCGGTGAAATTCACCACCCGATCGCAATTTGCTCGGAATGTAGCCGTCCGCGGTCTCTATCGCCTCGTTCCGGAGGCTGTTCGACGTCGCGTCTACAGGCGGGTTTTTGCAGAGAACACCGTCGAGGAGCGGTCCGAGGGGGTCGGTTAGTCTGGAGTATCGCGAAGTGGGTCCCTCCGACGGTCGTGAGAAACCCTGGTGCGAGAATATTAAGGAAAATACGTGGTGAGTGCGGATCTGGTCATCGTCGGCTCTGGCTTCTACGGGTTGACGATCGCCGAACGGGTCGCCTCCCAGCTCGGCCTCCGGGTGCTGGTCATCGACCGGCGGCGACATCTCGGCGGCAATGCTTACAGTGAGATCGACAGCGAGACGGGTATCGAGGTGCATACCTATGGTGCGCACCTGTTCCACACGTCGAACGTCCAGGTCTGGGAATACGCCAACAGGTTCACCTCCTTCACCGATTACACCCACCGCGTCTACACCTCCCACGCCGGGGAGGTGTATCCGCTTCCGATCAATCTCGGAACGATAAACCAGTTCTTTCGCTCGGCTCACGGACCGGCGGCCGCGAGGGCTCTGATTGCCGAGCAGGCAGGCGTGGTGGATCGATCGCACGCGGCGAACCTCGAAGAACACGCCATAAGCTTGATCGGACGACCTCTCTACGAGGCTTTCATCCGTGACTACACCGCGAAACAGTGGCAGACGCCGACTACTCAGCTGCCCGCCGAAGTAATCAGTCGGCTTCCCGTGCGGTACACCTACGACAACCGGTACTTCAACGACACCTTCCAGGGACTGCCTCGCGACGGCTACACGGCCTGGTTGGAGCGCATGGCCGATCATCCGAACATCGAGATCGTGCTCGACACTGACTTCTTCGATGTCAGCCAACCGATAAACAAATCTCTCGTGGGCTCTGTTCCCATCGTCTATACCGGGCCGATAGACCGCTATTTCGATTACAGCGAGGGCGAGCTGGCGTGGCGGACGCTCGATTTCGAGCGAGAGGTGCTGCCGGTCGGCGACTTCCAGGGCACCTCGGTGATGAACTACGCGGATGCTGATGTGCCTTTCACGCGCATCCACGAGTTCAGGCACTTCCATCCCGAGAGGACTCACTACCCGAGTGACCGCACGGTGATCATGCGGGAATACTCGCGATTCGCTGGACGCGACGACGAGCCGTACTATCCGGTCAATACTCCAGGCGACCGGGAGAAGCTGCTTCGGTATCGCCTGTTGCGTGATGCTGAACCGGATGTCTTCTTCGGCGGCCGGCTCGGCACCTACCAGTACCTCGACATGCATATGGCCATCGGGGCAGCGCTCAGCTCCTTCGAAAACACGATCGCGCCCCGGCTCAAGGCTGCCACGGTGGCGGGGTGAAGATGACCGCACCGATCCAGCGGGTCGTCCACCGGGTCATCATGCCCATCGAGACCTCCAGTGATGTCATGCCGCTCTATCTCGACGTCGACGCATGGTCTTCGCTTTCCGGTGACGATGCCGACCTCAGCTTCCGAGTCAGCGGCCGGAATGCGGCTTCGCTCGTCACCGGGCGTCGATCAATACGTCTCGCGGCCGACTCGAGCGTGAGCCTCGGTACCTACTTCAATGCCTTCCCAGCCGCCTATTGGCGACGCTGGACGGCAGTGCGGGAGGTGACCCTTGCAATCCATACGGTCGGCGACGGTGAGATCGCCGTCGTCCGTTCGAACGCCAGGGGTGTGATGCAGACCGTTCATGTCGCCCCGGTCTCGGGCGATTCCCTTCTCGAACTCGATCTCTCGCTCGACTATTTCGTCGACGGTGGCTGGTATTGGTTCGAGCTCACGTCGTCGGCGACGTCCACCCTCGAACTGGTAGACGCAGAATGGCGCGCCGCCGTCGAATCCGCGGTTGCCGACGACGCCTCCGAGTCTGATCGCAGCGGCCTCGTGATCGCCATCACGACCATGAACCGTGAGAGCTTCTGTCTCGACCTGCTGCGCCGAATAGCGTCGGATGGCGAGGTCACGGCCGAGATCGACACCATCTTCGTCATGGACCAGGGCTCGAGACTTCTGCGCGACGCGGACGGGTTCGATGAGGTGGTGAGCGCGCTCGGCGGACGACTGGTCGTCATCGAACAAGACAACATCGGCGGGGCGGGGGGATTCGCCCGGGGAATGTACGAGGCCGTTCGTTCCGGCAGTGCCGCTCACGTACTCCTTCTCGACGATGATGTGCAGGTCGAACCCGAGGGGATCCTCCGTGCGCTTCGCTTCTCCCGCTCGACCGTGACACCGATGATCGTCGGCGGCCACATGTTCGACATGTACGACAAGTCCCGTCTGCACGCAATCGCCGAGGGAATCGACACAGAACTCTTCGACTGGGGACCCATCGGGCCGACAAGACACGATTTCACCAATTCGAATCTCCGCCAGACGAAGTGGCTGCACCGGCGATTCGATTCGGACTACAACGGTTGGTGGATGTCGCTCATACCGGTGTCGACTATTGAGAAAGTCGGCCTCGCGCTTCCCGTTTTCATCAAAT
>JANYGT010000157.1 GCA_025362355.1 Lacisediminihabitans sp.
CGCCGACCATCCTCACGGGATTCCCGCAGCCGTGCAAAACGTAGACTTGAGGGGTGGCCGCAACGCAGATTCACCTGGTCCGCCATGGCGAGGTGTACAACCCCGATGGCGTGCTCTATGGACGACGGCCCGGGTTCCACCTCTCGACGCTCGGCACCACGATGGCGGCGGCGGCGGCCGCACAGCTGACGGGGCATCCCATCACCGCCCTCTTCTCCAGCCCGCTGCTTCGCGCGCAGGAGTCGGCGAAGCCGTGGGCGGATGCCTTCGCCCTTCCCATCCAGACCGACGAGCGACTCATCGAACCCACCAACAAGTTCGAGGGAGGAACCTACGAGTTCGGACCGGGCGTGCTGCTGCATCCGAAGATCTGGCCGTGGGTTGCGAACCCGATGCGTCCGAGTTGGGGCGAGCCCTATCTCGACGTCATCGCGCGGATGTTCGCCGTCATCGACCATGCCGCAGCCTCCGTCGAAACGGGCGAGGTCGTCATGGTCAGCCACCAGATGCCCATCGTCATGGTGCAGCGGTCCGTCGCGGGCAAGCGGCCATTCCATGATCCGCGAAAGCGGCGCTGCCAGCTTTCGAGCATCACCACCCTCGAGAAGCATCACGGTACCTGGGTCGAGGTCGGCTATCAGGATCCTTCGGCCGAACTCCTCTCGCAGGCAATCGACACCGGAGCAGTGTGAGACACCGAATCGCACTCGTCGGTGCCGTTGTCGCGGCAACCCTCCTCCTCGCCGGATGCTCGAGCTCCGGCGATGCGCTTGCCAACTACGGAAACCAGACGAACGGCAACAGCACGAGCTTCACGGATGACTCCGGCCAGCCCGTGCTCGTGAAGCAGAGCGACCGCAAAGCGACGCTGGACTTCACGTCGAAGACCGAGGACGGCTCGCCGCTCACGCTCTCCGACTATCGCGGCAAGGTCGTCGTCGTGAATTTCTGGTACGCGAGTTGCGCTCCGTGCCGACAGGAGGCGCCGATCCTGCAGGGCCTCTACTCGACCTACCAAGACAGGGGCGTCGCGTTCGTCGGGGTCAACACCGTCGATCAGGCCGCCACGGCGATCTCATTCGAGAAGAGTCACAGGGTCACCTACCCCTCGGTGCTGGACGTCGACAGCGGCACGGCCCTCCTCGCCTTCCACGGCGCGGTCGCTGCCAGCGTCGTACCGGTCACCTTCGTGCTCGACAAGAAGGGGCGCATCGCCGCGCGCATCCTCGGGGTGCTGCAGTCCAAATCAATTCTCGACACCCTGATCACCGACACTCTCGCCGAGAAGAACTAGTGGACTCGATCACCCAGATCGTCTCCGGCGGCAACCTCGCCCTCGCGCTGCCTCTCGCACTGCTCGCCGGACTCATCGCCTTCGCATCGCCCTGCGTGCTGCCGCTCGTTCCCGGCTATCTCGCCTATGTCGGCGGGTTCGCCGCGACCCAGGAGCGGAAGGGGCGAAGTCGACTGGTGATCGGCGTGCTGCTGTTCATCCTCGGGTTCAGCGTGGTCTTCGTCTCGCTCAACCTCGTCTTCGCGACCGCCGGCCTCGTGCTCATCCCGTGGATCGACCTGATCACCCGCATCGCCGGAGTGTTCTTGATCGTGATGGGTCTCGTCTTCATCGGCCAGTTCAGCTTTCTCCAGCGCCAATTCAAGCCGGAGTGGCGCATCGCGACCGGCCTCGGCGGAGCACCACTGCTGGGCATCGTCTTCGGCATCGGCTGGACGCCCTGCATCGGCCCGACCCTCGGCGCCGTACTCTCCCTCAGTCTCGGAAGCGGAACGCCCTGGCGCGGGGTGCTGCTCGGCGTCGTCTACTGCCTTGGCCTCGGCATCCCGTTCCTGCTCGTCGCTCTCGGGCTCAACTGGGTGACCGGTTCCGTCGCCTGGCTGAAGCGGCACATCCGGGTCATCAACATCATCGGCGGATCGCTGCTCATCCTCATCGGACTCCTCATGGTCACCGGCCTCTGGCGTGCCCTCATCTCAAGCCTCGGGGCGGTGATCGGCAGCTTTGTCTCGCCCATCTGACCACATCGATTCGGCGGCGCCGGCGAAGCAGAGCGGCGATGTCGCGCAACCGAAGCTCGGCCCTGTCGGCTACCTGAGGTTCTTCTGGCGACAGCTGACGAGTATGCGAACAGCGCTGTTCCTGCTGCTGCTACTCGCTATCGCCGCGGTTCCCGGCTCGCTGTTCTCGCAACGCAGCTCCGACCCGAACGGTGTGACGCAGTACTTTGCGAACAATCCGACACTCGCGCCGATCCTCGACAAGTTCCAGCTCTTCGACGTTTACTCGTCGGTGTGGTTCTCGGCGATCTACCTTCTTCTCTTCGTCTCACTGATCGGGTGCGTCATCCCGCGCGCGATCCATCACGCGAGGGCGCTGCGCTCACGTCCGCCGAAGACTCCCGCGCACCTCGAGAGGCTCGGCACCTTCGCGGCCTTCGAGATCGCACCGGAACAGGTGGATGCCGCCGGCAACACCATCACGGCCGCAACTGCTGTCGAGTCGGCTCGGGCCCTCCTCCGGCGCTCGGGCTATCGGGTGCAGCTCTTCGACAGCGGCGCACTCTCGGTCTCGAGTGAACGCGGCTACCTGCGTGAGACCGGCAACCTGCTCTTCCATATCGCCCTGATCGGCATCCTCATCGCGGTCGGAATCGGCGGCGGCTTCGGCTACACCGGTCAGCGCGCACTCGTCGTCGGACAGAGTTTCGCCAACGTGCGTCTCACCTTCGACTCGTTCAATCCCGGGCGCTTCTTCAGCGACAGCCAGCTGTCGCCCTATCGCATCTCGCTCAACTCGTTCACGGTCAAATACGAGGAACAGAACAAGAACGCCTACGGTCAGCCGATCGACTATGCGGCGAACGTGACGACCTACGACGGCCAGTCGACCACTGGCACGAAGCAGGTGCTCAAGGTCAACTCGCCGCTCGAGATCGGTGGCAATCAGGTCTACCTGCTCGGCAACGGCTACGCGCCGCACTTCACCGTGCGTAATGCCGCCGGTACCGTCGTCTACTCCGAGCCCGTAATCTACCTCCCGCAGGATGCGAACCTCACGTCGATCGGAATCATCAAGGTGCCCGACGGACTGAAGGAGCAGATCGGGATGCGCAGCTTCTTCTACCCGACCGCCGTCAAGAACTCGATTGGCGATACGCAGTCCACCTATCCCGACCTGGTCGACCCCGAGGTCTCGTTCGTCATGTACAAGGGCGATCTCGGCATCAACAAGGGCGTTCCGCAATCGGTCTACAGCCTGAACACCGACAACCTGACGCAGATCGCCGGACCGGATACCTCAACCCCCGCCATCCACCTCAAGCCGGGTCAGACGGCGAACATCCCGGGCGGTCTCGGCACGATCAGCTTCGACAACATGGCGCCCGCGGGCGATAAGAACAACCTCGAGAAGAGCGTTCCGCGCTTCGTCTCGTTCGACATCCACCGCGATCCGACCCAGGGCTGGGTGCTTTTCTTCGCGATCCTGGTGCTCATC
This sequence comes from Lacisediminihabitans sp., assembly GCA_025362355.1. Classification (GTDB taxonomy): domain Bacteria; phylum Actinomycetota; class Actinomycetes; order Actinomycetales; family Microbacteriaceae; genus Lacisediminihabitans. The sequence continues at coordinate 3,512 of JANYGT010000157.1, forward strand.
GGGCTGCTCACCGGGCTGTTCGTTCCGCGCCGCCGGGTGTGGGTGAAGGCCGTCGAACAGGAGGGCGGAGTCATCCGCCTCGAATATGCGGGGCTCGCCCGCGGAGAGGACCCGGCGCTGGATGCCGCTGTGGCCGACATAGCCACCAGACACTCCCAGCAACTCGGGCTTAAACTGACACCGTGACCGACACACTCTCCGCATACTCGCTCGTCGCGATCTATTCCGCGATGGCCATCTACCTCTTCGCGTTCATCGCGTTCACCCTCGACCTCGCCAAGCGATCCGCGACCCCCGTCGTCGCCGCTGCCGCGCAGTCGATGAAGACGGTGACTGCGAGGGTGGGGCAGGTCAGCAGCATCGGCCGACTCACCAGCGCCGGCGGGTCTACCGCTGTGCTCGACCGGCCACCGGTGCCGCCGATCGTCCCCTCGGCGAAGCCGCGCGCCAGCCGCTTCGAGCGCGTCGCCTTCTCGCTGACGATCCTCGGCTGGCTGCTCCACCTCGTCGGAACGGTGCTGCGCGGAGTGGCGGCGCACCGCGTTCCGTGGGCCAACATGTTCGAGTTCTCGCTCACGGCATCCGTCATCATCGTCGGCGTCTTCATCGTCGTGCAGCTCTGGCAGAATCTGAGGTTCCTCGGGGCGTACATCACCGGGTTCGCACTGATCGTGCTCGGTTTCGGCACGGTCGGCTTCTACGTCAACGTGATCCCGCTGCCGCCGGCTCTTCAGTCGTACTGGCTGATCATCCACGTATTCGTCGCGACGCTCGGTACGGCCTTCTTCGCCATCGGCGCCGGGCTGTCACTCGTTCAGATCATCCAGTCACGCCGCGAAGCGAACCGATTCGCGAATTTGCGCTTCCTCGACACGTTCCCGAACTCGGTTGCCCTCGAGAACATGGCCTATCGCGTGATCGTCGTCGGCTTCGTCTTCTGGACCTTCACCCTCATGGCCGGCGCGATCTGGGCCGAGCACGCCTGGGGACGGTACTGGGGATGGGACACGAAGGAGGTCTGGACGTTCATCATCTGGACCATCTTCGCCGGCTACATCCACGCACGGGCGACTCGCGGATGGCGCGGAAGCAGGTCAGCCGTGCTCGCTATGGTCGGATTCGCCGCCGTGATGTTCAACTTCACGATCGTGAACCTGTTCTTCAAGGGGCTGCATGCCTACAGCGGTTTGTAACTCGGGCTACTAAGCCGCTCTGGCCAACCCGCCGCGACCACCGATGATCGCGTCAGCCGGGATGGTGCTGTCGCCGCGCACGTGTGCGCCGTCGCCGATTCTCGCGTTCGCTCCAACGCGCGAATAGCTGCCGATCTGGGCGCCGACTCCGATGGATGCGCCCTCGCCGATGTGCACGTTGCTTCCGAGTATGGCCGTCGGTCCGATGATGGCTGCGGCCTCGATCCAGCTTCCGGCGCCGATTCGGGCGTGGTGGCCGACCTGCGCCCGCGACTCGACGTAGGCGTTCGTCTCTACGGTGGCCGTCTCATCCACCGACGCTCCGACCGCGACCATTCCGCGCCCGTTGGCGTGCTTGCGGTAGCGCAGAAGCTCGCCGCGTGTTCCCTCGATCTCTTCGATGGTCCTGCTCATTGTTACCTCCCCGGCCGTGACGGCACCTGCCGTTCGCGCCCACCGTGTACAACGTCCGGGGGCCCGGCGATGTTCCCGCGCTTTGCTGCGAAGCGTTTCTAAACGGCGGCTACGAGCTTCGCAGCGAGCAAATCCTGCACGCGGGGCGCGACCTCGGTGCCATACAGCTCGATACTCGTCATCAGCTTCGCGTGGGCCAGCGGCCCGTTGCTGTACTTCAGGTCGAAGCGCGAGAGCCCGAGGGTCTCTGCGGTCGCCGCGATCTTCTTCGCGACGGTCTCGGGGGAGCCGACGTACATCGATCCGACGTCCGCCTCGTGCTCGAAGCCCTCGCGCGTCGGCGGAGCCCAGCCTCGCTCGCGGCCGATCTTCGACACGTTGGCGAAGTAGTGCGGCCAGAGCTCTTCGCGAGCCTGTGCATCGGTCTCGGCGACATGGCCGGGGGAGTGCACACCGATCGACTGCTCCGGCAGCTCGAACTGCGCGAGCGCGCGGTGGTACAGATCGACGTAGGGGGCGAAACGGGCCGGCTCGCCGCCGATGATCGCGAGCATCAGCGAGAATCCGTAGCGCGCGGTGCGCACGACGGACTCGGGGCTTCCGCCGACGCCGATCCAGGTCTTCAGCAGGCCGTTCTCGATCGGCGGATAGACGGATTTGTCGACGACCGGCGGGCGAACCGTGCCGGTCCAGTTCACCGGATGCTGTTGCCGCACCAGCGAGAACAGCTCGAGCTTCTCCTCGAACAGCTTCTCGTAATCGCCGAGGTCGAGGCCGAAGAGCGGGAACGACTCGGTGAACGAACCGCGGCCGAGAATCACTTCCGCCCGACCATTCGACACCGCGTCGAGGGTCGAGAAGCGCTGGAAGACGCGGATCGGGTCATCCGAGCTGAGCACCGTCACGGCTGAGCCGAGGTGGATGTTCTCCGTCTTCGCGGCGATCGCGGCGAGCACGACCTCCGGCGCCGACACAGAAAAGTCTTCGCGGTGGTGTTCGCCGATGCCGAGGTAGGCGAGACCGACCCTGTCGGCCATCACGCCCTGGTCGACCAGGTTGCGCAGCACCTGCGCGTGGGAGAGCGCGTCACCCTTCTCGTCGTGGGTCACGTCTCCGAAGGTGTCGAGTCCGAGTTCGAGTGTCATTTCCGTCTCCTAGTTCATGCGAATGCATAAACCTGTAACCGAATGGGGCAGTGTGCTATTCCTGCGACTGCAGAATCGCATGGGAGCGCTCGATGCGCGAGACCCACCAGTCCCGGCGGTCAGGACTCACCGCGTGAGCGTCGAGCAGAGTCGACGACGGGACGACCCGCCTCACGTCGATCGCGCCGCCGACGGGCACGAGAGAATCGGCTGTGATGTCGCCCGAGAGCAGGCTCACCGTCGCCAGCCCGCAGTCGAACGACAGGTCGGCGATGGAGGCGGCGAGATACGCCCCCATCGAGATGCCGACCGAGGTCTCGAGGGCGCTCGAGACGACGACGGGGAGGCCGGCGGCATCCACTATCGACAGTGCGCGGCGGATGCCCCCGAGCGGCTGCGCCTTGATGACGAGCAGGTCGGCGGCCTTCGCACGGGCGACCTCGAGCGGGTCGCTCTCTTTCCGAACGCTCTCGTCGGCGGCGATCGGCACCCCCATGTATTTGACCCGCTTGCGGATGTCGGCGAGCTCGTCGACGGTCGCGCAGGGCTGCTCGACGTACTCGAGGTCGAGCGGAGCGAGGGCATGGATGGCGTGCTCGGCCTCGTCGACGTTCCAGCCGCCGTTGGCATCGACGCGGATGCGACCCTCGGCACCCAGATACCGGCGCGCCGCTGAGACGCGGGCGACGTCATCCGCCAGCTGCTGTCCGGGCTCCGCCACCTTGATCTTCACGGTGCGGCAGCCGGGGAACCGGTCGAGGATCGACGCGACCTTCTCCGGCCCGACGACGGGCAGCGTCGCGTTCACGCGGATCGACGAACGGAACAGCGGCGGGGTCGGCGACCAGCCGAAATCGATGGCCGCGGCGAGCCAGTTCGAGGATTCGGCATCGTCGTACTCGAGGAACGGCGAGAACTCGGTCCAGCCCTCCGGCCCCTCGAAGAGGGCGACCTCGCGCTCGTGGATGCCCCGGAACCGTTGCCGGAGCGGCAGGCAGACGACACGGAGGGAGGCGATCATGTCTGGCAGCGGCGGCAACATGAGTCCAGTCTGTACCCCGCGCGGCGACTGCCCCGGCCTCGTAGGCTTGAAGTCATGGTCTCAGAGCTGTTCGACCCCTCCCGCTGGACGTCCGTCGCAGGCTTCACGGGTCTCACCGACATCACCTACCACCACGACACGACCGGTCGGATTGCGCGTGTCGCGTTCGACCGGCCCGAGGTGCGCAACGCCTTTCGACCGCAGACCGTCGACGAGCTCGCCCGTGCCCTCGACGACGCCCGCATGAACGCGAAGATCGGCGTCGTACTTCTCACCGGCAACGGCCCGAGTCCGAAAGACGGCGGCTGGGCGTTCTGCAGCGGGGGAGACCAGCGCATCCGAGGACGCGACGGGTACCAGTACGCCGACGGCACCGGCAGCACCGGCCGCCTGCACATCCTCGAGGTGCAGCGCCTGATCCGCTTCATGCCGAAGGTCGTCATCGCGGTCGTGCCCGGCTGGGCCGCGGGGGGCGGCCACTCGCTGCATGCCGTCTGCGACCTGACCATCGCGAGTCGCGAGCACGGCATGTTCAAGCAGACGGACGCGGATGTCGGCTCGTTCGACGGCGGCTACGGAAGCGCCTACTACGCGAAACAGATCGGCCAGAAGCTCGCGCGGGAGGTCTTCTTCCTCGCCAGGGAATACTCGGCGGAGCGCGCCTATGAGATGGGCGCCGTGAACGCCGTCGTAGCGCACGCAGACCTCGAGCGGGTCTCGATCGAGTGGGCCGAGGAGATCCTCGGCAAGTCGCCGACCTCCATCCGCATGCTCAAGTACGCGTTCAACGCCACCGACGACGGGCTGGTCGGCCAGCAGTTGTTCGCCGGGGAGGCGACTCGGCTCGCCTACGGAACGGATGAGGCTGTCGAGGGCAAAGAGGCGTTCCTCGAGAAGCGCGACCCCGACTGGTCCCCGTTCCCGTGGCAGTTCTAGTGCGGCCTCTCGTCGTCATTCCTGCTGTTGAACCCACTTCTGTATTCGCCGCATTAGCTCGTGCCCTCAGCGGGGACGGCCCGGCAATCCTGCCCTCCGACAGTCTGCTCTCGAACACCTCGCCGTCCGGGCTCCCGGCCGAGGTCGAGAACCGTGTCGCGCTGGTCATCGAGACAAGCGGGTCGACCGGCAATCCGAAACGGGTGGCGCTCAGCGCGGATGCCGTGCTGGCGAGCGCCGCGGCATCCGATTCCGCGCTCGGCGGGCCGGGCCAGTGGCTGCTGTCGCTTCCGGTGCACTACGTCGCGGGCATCAACGTGCTCGTCCGATCGCTGGCCGCCCAGACGGAGCCGGTCATGCTGGCGCCCGGTCATTTCGAGCCGTCGGAGTTCGCCGCCGCCGCCCTCCGGATGGATGCCGACCGGCGTTACACCTCGGTCGTCCCGGCCCAACTGGCGACGCTCCTCGAGGCTGCGGATGCCGATGTCGGCATCCTCGAACAGCTGCGTCGGTTCGACGGCATTCTCGTCGGCGGCCAGGCGACACGACCGGAGCTCGTCGAGCGCGCGCTCGAGCTCGGGCTCAGCCTGACCCGCACCTACGGCTCAAGCGAGACATCCGGCGGGTGCGTCTACGACGGCGTGCCGATCGGCGCGGCCCGTGCACGCCTGCGCGACGGCGAGTTGCAGCTAAGCGGTCCGATGCTCGCTGAGGGCTACCTCGGCGACCCGGCCCGCACCGACGCGAGCTTCACCGTCGACGACGGGATGCGCTGGTACCGAACCGGTGACACCGGAACCGTCAGCGACGGGGTCGTTTCGGTCACCGGGCGGCTCGACGGCCTCATCATCTCCGGCGGGGTCAAGGTCTCGCTCGACGAGGTCGAGCGCGTCGTTCGCACCCTCGCCGGACTGTCGGATGCCGTGGTCGTCCGCGCGTCGAGCGCACGCTGGGGGGAGGTGCCGGTCGTCATCACCACCGGCACGGCACAGCTGGACACCCTTCGAGCGGACGTCGCTGCCGCACTCGGTCGTGCCGCGGCCCCGGCGGTCGTCGTCACCGTCGACGAGCTCCCGATGCTCGCGAGCGGAAAGCCCGATCGCGTGGCGCTCGCCCGGCTGGCCAGTTCATCCGACCGCTGACGAGCGCTCGGTAGGATTCTCCCGTGGCTAACGCGAAGAGACCGGCGCAGAACCGACCAGCGCAGAACCGACCAGCGCAGCAGCGCATCGATCCATCAAGGGTTCAGCGTGCTGGCAAGAGCGGCCGTCCCGGTGGGCAGCCGCCGCGCGTCGTCGTGAAGAAGGCGACGGCTCGCGACTGGATCGGCGGGGCGCGACTGCGCACCCTCCCGCTCGCGGTCGCCCCGGTGGCGCTCGGCACGGCATCCGCGTACCTCGTCTCCGCCCCGGGCTGGCACTGGGTTCGGGCACTGCTCGCGCTCGCGGTGGCGGTCGGGATCCAGATCGGCGTCAACTACGCGAACGACTACTCGGACGGCATCCGCGGAACCGACAAATTCCGGGTCGGGCCGTCGCGGCTCACCGGATCGGGAGCGGCGAAACCGCGCACCGTGCGCACCGTCGCGTTCGTCTTCTTCGGCCTCGGGGGGATCGCCGGGCTGATCCTCGTGTTGCGGAGCGGGCAGTACTGGCTGCTCGCCGTCGGCGTCGTGAGCATAGTCGCCGCGTACTTCTACACCGGCGGAAAGCGCCCGTACGGCTATGCCGGCCTCGGTGAACTCTTCGTCTTCGTGTTCTTCGGACTGGTCGCGACCATCGGCACGACCTACACCCAGGTCGGGGCGATCCCCGTCGAGAGCGTGGCGAGCGGGGTGGCCGCGGGGCTCCTCGCCTGCGCGGTGCTCATGGTCAACAACATCCGCGACATCGACCAGGATCGACTGGCGAACAAACGCACGCTCGCCGTGCTCGTCGGCAGCCGGGCCGCGCGCGTGATCTTCGCAGTCTTCGTGATCGTGCCGTTCGTGATCCTGTTCTTCTTCTCGCTGCTCTACCCGCTCGCGCCCTTCGTCTACTTCGCGCTGCTCGCCGCAGTTCCGGCGACCATCATCACCTTCACGGGCAAGACCGCACCGGAGTTCATCATCGCGCTGCAGCTCACCAGCCTCACCGCCCTGCTGTTCGGGCTGGGGCTTGCGGCCGCGATCGCGTTCTAGGGGGGCTGCCGCGCTACTCGTCGAGGCGGGTGATCCGGCCGCTCTCGAGACGGTCGATCGCCTCGTTCTCGATGTCGTTGTCGAGGTCGCGCTCCGGGGCCGACCGCTCGGGCGAGGCCTTCACCCGCACCATGGTCTTCGCGACATCATCGCGGCGGCGCCCGAGGAAGATGTACGAGACGCAGAAGCCGATGGCGGCAGCGCCGAACGCGGCGATGAACGGATTGACCTGCAGCAGAAGCAGGATGACGAGGGCGACGGCGAAGATGCCAAGCCTGATGGCCGTGTAGGCGAGCAACAGGCGAGACGGTTTCACGTTACGAGTCTAGGCATCCACTCCTCCGGGCATTCCCAGCTTGCGGTTTACCCGCAGAATTCGGGCCTAGAATCCACAGCATGGCCAGGCTCGAACTCATCGTCGTGCTCGCGTTGGTCGCCTTCACGATCTTCGCGTTCATCGACTGCATCCTCGCGGAATCCTCGAGGGTGCGCGCGTTACCCAAGGTCGCTTGGGCGATCATCATCGTGCTGATCTCCCCGTTCGGCGGCATCCTCGGGCTCGTCCTCGGAAAAGAACGTCAGGGCGGCGCGGGCCGTTCGGTGCTGCAGCGGCCGTCGCCGAGCAGGGCACCGGACGACAACCCGGCCTTCCTCCGCAGCCTCAGCGAAGACAAGGCGCGCGACGCCCGCATCCGCGAGATCGAAGCCCAGCTCGCCGAACTCGACGACGACGACCCCAAGAAATAGCCGGTGGGTAATCCCTCGACCGATTTCGCCGTAGCGCTGTTCGGAGAATTCATCCGGCGTGGAGTTCGAGATGTCGTACTCTGCCCCGGATCCCGCTCACAGGCGCTCGCACTCGCCGCGGCCGCGTATGAAAGCGCCGGGCTCCTCCGCCTCCGCGTCAGGATCGACGAGCGTGTCGCCGGATTCCTGGCCCTCGGGATCGCGGTCGAGTCCCGCACTCCCGTGCTCGTCGTCACGACATCCGGCACCGCGGTGGCGAACCTGCACCCGGCCGTGCTGGAGGCCAACCACGCCGGCATCCCGATCATCCTGCTGACGGCCGATCGCCCCGCCGAACTGCGCGGAATCGGGTCGAACCAGACCACGGACCAGGTCGGTATCTTCGGCCCGGCTGTCGGGTGGATCCGCGACGTCGAGGCTCCGAGCCACACCGGATTCGATTTCTCGCTGCCGGGCGAGCTCGCGCACGAGGCATTCTCGGCTGCCGCCGGTCATTCTGGCCAGCCGGGGCCGGTGCAGCTCAACCTCTCCTTCCGCGAGCCGCTCTCGGGTCCGGTCGAAGGACTTCCGACGATCGAGCACCACGACTGGCCCGAAGTGCTGCGCGACGGTGCGACGATCGAGCGGTCGCCGCACACCGTCGTCATCGCGGGCGACGCGTCGGGACCCGAGGCCGAGGCGCTCGCGCACGAGCTCGGCGTGCCCCTCATCGCCGAGGTGTCGAGCGGCTCGCGCTTCGGCCCGAACCTCGTCGTCGCCTACCGGCAACTGCTGCGTGACGATGACCTCGGCGGCCGCATCGAGCGCGCGATCGTCTTCGGCCATCCGACACTGAGCCGCGAGATCCCGGCTCTGCTCCAGCGAGCGGATGTCGCGGTGACCGTCGTTCGCAGCGCCGCCGCCGAGGCGTACAACCCGGGCCACCGCGCGACGGTCGTCGCGGGGCCGGTTAGGGTCGCAGCCCAGTCTTCTTCCCCCTCGGCCGCGACCGACGAGCGCGCGTGGCTCGGCAGGTGGGTGCAGGCCAGCCGAGCATTGCTCGAGACGGCTCCCTCTGAGCCGCCGGATGACTCGCCCGGCGGTCTCGCCCGGGAGCAGCTCGCCGCCTTCCGGCAGCCGGTGACCCGAGTATTGCTCGCTCAGGCGGTGTGGCGCGCAACCTGGCCCCACGACCGGCTCGTGCTCGGAGCATCCCGCCTCATCAGGGAGGCCGACGCCGTCGTACCCGGCAAGAAGATACCCGTGCACGCCAACCGCGGTCTCGCCGGGATCGATGGCACCATCGCGACCGGAATCGGCATCGCGCTGGCGAGCCAGGGCGGTGGTCCAAGTGGCGCTTCAGGCATCACCCGTGTGCTGCTCGGCGACCTCGCGACGCTCTACGACGCGGGCGCGATGCTGTTCGGGGGCGGCGAGGCGCGGCCGCGCATCCAGGTGATCGTCGGCAATGATGGCGGCGGTACCATCTTCGACAGTCTCGAGGTGGCGGCATCCGCCGATCCGTCGTCATTCGACCGTGTGCAGTTCACGCCGCAGAGCGTCGACCTCGCGGCGCTCGCGGCGGCCTACGGGTGGGACTACCGCCGGGCGGGCAACGCCGGTGAACTGGATGCGGCGCTCGCACCCTCCGCCTCGCCGGTACTGATCGATGTCCCGCTGCCCCGCCGCTGAGCTGCCGCGAGCTGCCCCTCCGCGAGTACGCCGAAAACGCACATTCTCGGTCCAATTTGGTGCATTTTCGGCGTACTCACGTGATTCCGACAGGGTGGGGAGCGGCGCGGGGCGCGAGTAGTCTCGGCAGCATGTCGAAGGATGCCTGGAATGCCGACCCGCGCTCGCTGCTGAGTGTGGGGGTCGGCTTCGAACTCGCCGCGGTAGATCCGGATTCCACCCCGGGGTTCGATGGGGGGAAGAAGCGTGGCGAGGCGTCCCTTGCCCTCACTCACCAGGAGCTCAACGACCTGCAGGAGCGCCTGTTCGCGGAGAGTCGGATGGGCGGGGTCCGCTCGGTGCTGCTGGTGATCCAGGCGATGGATACCGCGGGCAAGGGCGGCATCGTCGAACATGTCGTCGGCGGCATAAGTCCCGAGGGGCTCGCGATGCACGCTTTCAAGAAGCCGACCACGGAGGAGCTCGAACACGACTTCCTCTGGAGGATACGGAAGGAGCTCCCCGGCGCCGGCATCGTCGGCGTCTTCGACCGGTCGCACTACGAAGACGTACTGATCGCACGGGTTCACGCACTCGCCCCGCCCGACGAGATCGAGAGGCGCTACGCGCAGATCGTCGACTTCGAGGGCGAGCTCGCCGACTCTGGAACGACGATCGTCAAGGTGATGCTCCACATCAGCGAGGAGGAGCAGAAGGCCCGCCTCGCCGACCGCCTCGACCGGGTGGACAAGCAGTGGAAGTACAACCCGGGCGACCTCGTCGAGCGTGCGCTCTGGCCCAGATACCAGGAGGCGTATCAGGTCGCTCTCGAGCGAACCTCGATGGCGGATGCGCCGTGGTACGTCGTTCCAGCGAATCACAAATGGTACGCGAGGATCGCCGTGCAGCAGCTCCTGCTCGGCGCGCTACGGGGTCTTGCGCCGACCTGGCCGGCCGTCGACTACGACGTCGAGGCGGAGAAGAAGCGGCTGGCCGCGAGCTGAGCCGCGCTGTCTACGCGTCGAGGGCCGCGCTCGCCGGCGGGGCGGCGGCATCCAGTCGCTGCCAGAGATCGGACGGGATGTCGACCCGGGCGGATTCCTTGGCAGCGCGATAGCGAGCGAGCGACGAGACACCGACGATCGTGCTGTGGATGCGCGGGTCGCGAATGCTGAACTGGAGTGCGGCGGCGGCGAGGGGCACCCCGGCCTCGGCGCAGAGACGGGTCATCGCTTCGACGGCGGCCCTGACCTCGGGCCGGATCGGTCGATAGCCGTAGCTGTCGGCGAACCGCGCGTCTCCGGTGAGCACCCCCGCGCCGTAGGGTGCGGCGTTGGTGACGGCCATGCCGCGTCGGGTCGCCGCATCGAGCAGGCTTCCGGCCGAACGGTCGACGAGGGTGAAGCGGTTGTGCGTGACGAGCGCATCGAACAGCCCGGTCTCGACGAAGCGCTCGAGCATGGCGACCGGCCCGCCGGAGATGCCGATGGATGCCGCGACCCCCTGTTCCTTCATCGCGAGAAGCGCCTCGACCGCACCACCGGGCGCCATCGCCGCCTCGAACCCGATGACCTCGGGATCGTGCAGGTGCAGCAACTGCACCGTGTCGAGCCCGAGGCGCGAGAGGGACTGCTCGAGCGAGCGCCACATCTGGTCGTATCCGAAGTCGTCGTCAGGCAGCCGACGATCGAGTTTGGTCTGCACGACCAGCCCGGCCCGAAGACCGCCGGCGGCGCGGAGGGCGTCACCGACGAACCCCTCCGACCGTGAGTCGCCGTACAGGTTCGAGGTGTCGAGGAAACCGGTCGAGAGGGAACCGGCTGCCCAGTCATCCGCAAACTCACGGATCTTCGCGTCATCGGTGCCCGAACCCCACGATGACGTTCCGATGCAGAGGGGCGCGACCGTCAGCCCCGTCGAGCCGAAGGGGCGGGTCGTATCGAGGTCGATCATGGTGTTCCTTACTGCGAGAGGGGGTAGTCGACGTAGGCGAAGTGGGTGCTGTCGGGGGCCCAACTGTTCACGTTCAGGGTGCCCTGCCCGCCGAAGACGTGCGCGACATCCCGTCGATCCGTTCCGTCCGGTCGCATCGAGCGGATGATCACGGGCACGTTCGCCTCGTGCCCGCGAGTGCCGGGAGGGAAGCTCAGGTAGACGAGGCAGTGGCCATCGGGGGCGATCTTCGGAAACCAGTTGACCCGGTCGTCGTTCGTCAGCCGCTCGCGATCGGAGCCGTCGACACGCATCCGGTGCAGTTGCATGTGGCCGGGGCGCGTCATCCCGAGCTCCGAGGTGAAGAACAGCCACTCCCCGTCGGGAGAGTACTCGCAGCCGACCGAATCCTCGTCCCAGTTCGAGATGCGCACATCGGCGCCCCCGGCGACGGGGATCGTGTAGAGGCTCTGTGCGAATGCCCGCCCGTCACGCTCCTCGGCCCCGGTGTAGGCGATGGTGGATCCGTCGGGCGAGATACCCTGCAGGAAATGGCCGAAGGGCGACGGTCTCTCGTTCGAGATCTGCCGCGGAGTGCCCCCTTCGAAGGGAACTGCGAACAGGTGACCGCCGACCTCCGATGAGCAGTAGAGCGTCGATCCGTCCGCCGAGACAAGGTGATCGTTGTTGTTGTCATCGAGCCATCCGGTGTCAATCCTCACCGGAGATTCCGACCCGTCGATCGCGATCCGATAGAGCGACCCGGCGGCGTTGAAGACGAGGAAGCGTCCGTCGGGGGTCCAGTTCGGCGCCTCGACGACGAGCTCGGTCGACACGAAGACCACACTGCTCGACCCGGTGGCGACGTCGGCGACGCGCAGCTCCGAGCGCTGGCCGGGAAGCAGCGTCCGCCAGTCCGCCCGGCGGATGATCGACGTCACGTCTCAGGAGGCGAGAGCGTCGACCGGTCGGCGCGAGATAGACACCGCGCCCGCCGCCAGAACGACGGGAGGGGCATCAGCGGTCTCGATCGCAACCTCGCGATCACCGTGGTTGATCGCGATCGTGAAGATCGTGTCGACCGAGCGCCGCTCGACGACCTCGAGACCGTCGCCCGCGTTCGGCCGCGGCGCGAGCCCCGCATCGAGCATCGCCTCGCTGAGTACGGTCGAGAGCTGCACGGAGTCGAACTCGGTCGACAGGTACCACGCCGTTCCCGCGCCGAACCGGTTGCGGGTGATGGCGGCGCGTCCGGCAGTCGCCCCGGTGCGGTAGCCGGCGACTTCCGTCGCCCCCTCGAGCACGATCTCGTCGGTCCACACGGCCCCGATCAGCCCGTTGTCGAGCTCGACCGTCTCGCCGGAGCGAAGGGGACGGAATTCCTCGATCCGCAGTCCGAGCACCTCACGGAGTCTGCCCGGCGAGGCTCCGGCCGGCACGGTGTCGTTCTCATCGACGACCCCGCTGAAGTACGACGCTACGAAGGTGCCGCCCGCCTCGACATAGGCACGGATGTTGGCGCTGCCCGCCTCCGAGAGCAGATACAGGCTGGGAGCGAGCACCAGGTCGTAGCCCGACAGGTCGGCTTCCGGATGCGCGAAGTCGGTCGTGATCCCGTCGTTCCAGAGGCGGCCGTAGAAGGTCTCGATCTGGCGCCGATGGCCGAGGTCTGAGCTCGGGCGCCACTCGAGATCCTGCGCCCAGAACGATTCCCAGTCCCACAGGATCGCGACCTTCGCCGTCACGGTGCTGCCGAGAAGTTCGGAGAGCGAGGCGAGCTCGCCGCCGAGGGCGACCGTCTCGCGGAAGATCCTCGAGTCGGGTCCGGCGTGCGGGATCATCGCCGAGTGGAATTTCTCGGCGCCGAACCGTGAGGCCCGCCACTGGAAGAACATGATGCCGTCGGCACCACGGGCCAGGTGGCTCAGGCTGTTGCGGGCGAGCTGACCGGCGACTTTCGCCACATTTCGCGGCTGCCAGTTGACCGCCGACGTCGAATGCTCCATGAGCAGCCACGGCTTGCCGCCGGCAAGCGACCGCACCATGTCGGCATCGAGGGCGAGCAGGATGTGGCTGTCGCCCCGCTCCCCGGTGAGGTAGTGGTCGTTCGACACGATGTCGACCTCTTTCGCCCACTTCCAGTAGTCGATCGCCGGGCAGCTCGTGGCCATGAAGTTCGTCGTGACCGGGATGCCCGGTGACAGCTCGTGAAGGATGTCACGCTCCCGGACGAAGCAGGCGAGCAGCGCGTTGTTCGTGAACCGGGCGAAGTCCAGCCGTTGGGCCGGATTGACGACGCTCGCGGCTCGACGCGGGGCATCGATCTCGCTCCAGTATTCGTAGTGCTGGCCCCAGAACGTCGTGCCCCAGGCGGCGTTGAGGGCATCGATGGTCGTGTACTTCGACTCGAGCCAGACTCGGAACGCCCGCACCGAATCCACTGAGTACGACTCCGACACGGGTGCGCCGTATTCGTTGTGCACATGCCAGAGACGCAGTGCCGGATGCGCGCCGTACCGCACGGCGAGCTCACGGACGATGCGGGACGAGGCCACGGCGTACTCGGGTGAGCTCGGGCTCGCCATTCCGCGCGACCCGCCCCCGAGCGCCACGCCGTCTCGCGTCACCGGGCGGGCCTCGGGATACTTCGCCCAGAACCAGGCCGGTGGAGCAGCGGTCGGGGTACCGAGACTGATGCCGATCCCGGCTCGCCACAGCAGGTCGATGACGTCGTCGAGCCAGCCGAAGTCGAATTCGCCCTCGCGCGGCTCGAGGAGCGCCCAGGAGAAGATGCCGATGCTGACGAGGTTCACGCCGGCCGTCTTCATGAGCGCGACATCCTCGTCCCACACCTCGCGCGGCCACTGCTCGGGGTTGTAGTCCCCGCCGAAGACGATGCTCGTCACCCCGGGCAACCAGCTCCCGTGCGCTCGCCCGCTCGTCTGCTGCACGGGTTCACGGTACCCCGCCGATGCTCGACTTTCCGTGCTCTTCGCGTGAGTCGACGTTTCCAGTTGCGTTGTCATGTGTCTCCTCGATGAGAATTACTGTGCACGGTCACAGCCCGAATGAAAGCCTGCGTCCCTGATTATTACGGAGATTTGGCAGGTTGACAACCGCCGAAATCCGTGAGCTACTATTACCGGTCACAGCCATTCTCGAGAATTTCGCGGGGATGGTGGTCATCACCACCACGCACTGCACAACCACCCGCACTGCACAACAAGTCGACGCGAGGACGCGACGACTCTCAATGAGGAGGACGAATGCGTACATCAGTCCGTAATGCACTCGCAGCGATAGTCGTCGCAAGCGCTTTGCTCACCGCCGGTTGCTCGAGCGCCGGAACCACCGACACCAGCTCGGGCCCGGTCAACCTGACGTTCTGGGGCTGGGCACCCAACATGGAGAAGATCGTCGGCACCTGGAACAAGGCGAATCCGAAGATCCAGGTCACCTACGTGAAGGTGGATGCGGGGGATGCGGCGGCGACGAAGCTCCTGACCGCGATCAAGGCCGGCAGCGGCGCCCCCGACCTCATGCAGGCCGAGTACCAGAAGATCCCGACCCTCGTCGCGTCCAACGCCCTCATCGACATGTCCAAGAACGTCGACAGCGGGCTCAAGAGCAAATTCAGCGACGGAGTCTGGTCGTCGGTCACCCTCGGCGGCAACGCCCTGTACGGCATCCCGCAGGATTCCGGCCCCATGATGTTCTACTACCGCAAAGACGTCTTCGACCAGATGGGACTCACCGTTCCGAAGACCTGGGACGAGTACGCGACCGTCGCCAAGAAGATCCACGACGCGGATCCGACGAAGTTCCTCGGCACCTTCTCGTCCGCCGACGCCGGTGAGTTCGCCGGCCTCACGCAGCAGGCCGGAGCCTCCTGGTGGAGCTCGAAGGGCACAAGCTGGTCGGTCGCGATCGACTCGGCGCCGGCCCAGAAGGTCGCGAGCTACTGGGGCGGACTCGTGCAGTCCGGAGTGATCGACAACCAGCCGCAGTACACCCCGGCCTGGAACAAGTCGCTCGCCGACGGAACGCAGGTCGGCTGGGTGAGCGCCGTCTGGGCTCCCGGAGTGCTCGCCGGCAACGCTCCCGACACGGCGGGCAAGTGGGAGATGGCACCGCTTCCGCAGTGGGATGCCGCGAACCCGGCGACGGGCAACTGGGGAGGCTCTGCGATCGGGATCACCACCCAGTCGAAGAAGGTCGATGCCGCCGCGAAGTTCGACACCTGGCTGAACACCTCGAAGGAGGCCGTCGGCCAGATGGTCAGTGTCTCGGGCATCTACCCGGCAGACACCGACCAGTCGGCGGATGCGCTGAAGCAGCCGTTCGCGTTCTTCAAGAACCAGCCTGACTTCTACGTGACGGCAGCGAAGATCGCCAGCACTGTGAAGCCGTTCACCTACGGGCCGAACGTGAACGTCGCCTACAGCGCCTTCAACGACGAGTTCGGTAAGGCTGCGCAGGCCAAGTCGCAGGCCGGCTTCGTCGCCGCACTGAAGAACATGCAGGACATCACCGTCGCCGATCTGAAGAAGAGCGGCTTCACCGTCAAGTAGCCGTGCCGAACAGGCACCGGATGGGGGCCGCACCTTTGCGTCAGCGGGTCGGCCCCCATCCACCGTCCTCGGCCACACCCGCAGCCTCACCCTCAGCACAGCCTCACCCTCAGCACAGCGCAGTGAAGGAGAAGACCATGACGACCCAGGTGATTGCGGCCGACCTGCCGCTGACCCGGAAGGCCGAGGGTGCCTCGAGACCACCGCGAGCCCGGCAGCGCCGATCGCTCACCCCCTACCTGATGCTCGCGCCGGCGATCGTGCTCTTCGTGCTCTTCATGGCCGCCCCGATCGTCTACACGATCGCGCTCAGCTTCCAGAAGACGAAGGTCACCGGTCTCGGGCTCGGCGCCGGCGCACGGTCGGTGGTGTGGGCGGGGTTCGAGAACTACGCTTCGGCACTCGGCGATCCGGATTTCGTCGCCAGCACCGTCCGCGTCCTCACCTACGGCGTCATCCTCATCCCGTCGATGCTCCTGCTCGCGCTCCTGTTCGCGCTGCTGCTCGACTCGAGGCGCACGAAGGCGCGGGGCTTCTCGCGGGTGACGATCTTCCTGCCGTATGCGGTTCCCGCGGTGATCTCATCGCTGCTCTGGGGCTTCCTCTATCTGCCGAGCGTGAGCCCCTTCTCCGACATCGCGAACAGCATCCGCGCTCCGTTTCCCGACCTGCTGTCACCGGGTCTCGTGATCTTCGCCATCGCGAACATCGCGCTCTGGGGAGGAGTCGGATTCAACATGGTCGTCATGTACACCGCCCTCAAGTCGATCCCCACCGACCTGTATGAGGCGGCACGGCTCGACGGGGCATCCGAGATCCAGATCGCCGTTCGGGTGAAGATCCCGATCATCCTGCCGTCGCTCATCATGACGGCGATCTTCTCGCTCATCGCGACCCTCCAGGTCTTCGCGGAGCCGACGACCCTCAAGCCGCTGACCAATGCGATCTCCTCGACCTTCACGCCACTGATGAAGGTCTACCGGGACGCCTTCATCCGCAACGACGTCTATTCGGCGTCGGCCACGAGCGTGATCATCGCCCTCGCGATCTTCGCCCTCTCGTTCGCCTTCCTGCAGATCATCCAGAAACGCGCCTTCGCGGAGGAGAACTGATGACGACCATCACCCGCACCCGAACCCGGA
>JANYGT010000191.1 GCA_025362355.1 Lacisediminihabitans sp.
CCATCACCGGCTCCCGCGTGCGCAACTACGACGGACTCGGCGGCCAACTGCTCTTCGCCTGGCTGCACCAGCACCACGTGCTGCACTGGACGGATACCCGCCTCACCATCGACTGGGATGCCGTCCCCGATGTCGTCATCGCCCTCGGGCGCGAGATCGAGGAGCTCTACTGGCGGTCCATCGACCGCCCGAAGGTCGCCCACTGGCTCGCGGCCTACGAGCTCGTCTCGGCGACCGTCACCCCGCATCCGGCGTCCGCCTGGGCCCGGCGGGAGCTGCCGCTCGAGGGACCACCGAAGGGACTGACCGACGCGGTGATGGATGACGAGTTCCCGCTCTCCATGTTCTACGAGGCCCTCTCGAAGAAGATGGCGAGCGTCATCGAGTCGACGGCGGGCATCCGCGGCTGAGGCACGTCGCCTACCTCTCGACCGTGGCGAATCCGCCCGGGGTGAGCAGCACCGTCGTCACCCCGGAGATGCCGCGAGTCGCGAGTAGCCGACCCGCCGCGTCGTAGCTGCGCAGCGTCGCACGCTGCCCGGCGACCCCCACGGTCGTCGGCAGCGGTACACGTGACGTCGAATGAACCAGCTCTGTGGCGGATGCTCCTCCGAGAGTCAGCCGCGACACGAGCGGCCTGACGATGACGGCGTCGAGCCGCGTCGTTCCGGAGAGCGCCTTCACCGAGACATCCGTGGCCTTCGCTCCGATCGGAAGCGCCAGGGTCTGGGGAAGCAACGCTCCAGGAACGGCGGTGATGCCCTTCGCGCCGACACCATCGCGCAGAGCGCCGAGCGGGAACCGACCGACCGACCAGACAGCCGTCGCCGAACCGGGGTTCGGCTCGAACGAGACAGGCTCGACGTGGCGCGGCCCCGAACCGGCAGGGATCGTGATGGTCGCCCTCTGCCCTGCCGCCAGCGCGAGGTATGCGCCGCCACCGAACTGCGACTCCCCCGTCCAGGCCGACGCCGGAGTGACGATGGTGCCCGTCGTCGAGGCCGAAGATTCGGCCTGCACCGTCGTCAGGCCATCGTGCGAGATCGTCTTCGTCGTCGCCGTTGCGCGGGCCGCGACATCCGGATTGGCATCGAGCGCCAGCATCGACAAGAGTCCGTGGATGGTGCTCTCGGCCCCGGAATTGTGATTGACGGTGCCGTCGGGCTGCACTCCGTCGAAGGTCACGCCGGTCGCGGGGTCGTAGGTCGGCTGCCCCGAGGGATTGGCCCCGAAGTACCAGGAGGCGGCGATCGCCGCGAGGTCCCGGATGCCCGGCCGCTTTCCGACCCTCGCCACGGCCAGCAGGGACTGCAGCCGCGAATCGGCGCCGTACGCGATCTGCGTCGTGTCGACAGGGGTCGGATACCAGCCGTTGTCTGGGCCACCTGCCGCGAGTAGTTCGGTCGTGAAGCTCACCGAATCGGCGACGGCGGGCTCGAGGAGCGACGCACGACCGAGAGTCGCGGATGCTTCGGCGAGCGCCGCCGGCATCTGCGACGCGTAGGCGTGCCACATCGACCGCGACTCCGCCCAGGGAAGGATCGCGCCGTACGGCCACTGCGTCAGCGAACCGGATCCCAGCTTCGAGATGCCCTCCGCGAGCTGCGACAGCGCGGTGCGGGCGGTGGAGTCGGATGGCGCGGCGGCCGAGTAGGCGGAGAGCCCGAGCACTGCCTCTGCCGAGGCATCCGCCCCGTCGACGATCAGCCACGACGGCACCCTGACGCCGTCGGCGATCGAATACCGGCCGTACTTGTTCAGCACCTCGCGATTGAGAGCCGCGACACCGAGCTGCAGTCGCTGCTGCAGGAATGAAGCGAACTGCGGGTCGACGGACTTGAATTCGGCATAGCCCTCGCCGAAAGCCCAGAGGCTGCGAGCGAGCCAGTAACTCTCTCCGCTGTCGGAGGGATCGGGCAGTTCGACGGGCGTTGGCGACGGATTGAACGACCCGTCGGACTGCATCCAGAGCACCACGTTTCCGGCATTCGGGCCGGATTCGGTCTGGAAGTAGGCGACCGATCGCAGCAGTTCGTAGGCCTTCTGCCGGCTCGACTGCGATCCCGTCTGCTTCCAGTCGCGAAGGTAGACGACGGCAGACCTGGTGATGTCGTCGGCGTTGTACGCGCCCTGGCCGTAGTGGCCCGTGGCCGGATCGAATGGACCTCCGCCGACTCGCGCGAAGGTGCCGCCGTCACGGGCATCCGCGTAGGTCCACGGCATCGTGATGGCCGGCTCTTCGGCCAACCGGTAGGTGGTGTGCCCGGCGATCGCGGCAGGGGTCGCCGTGTCGAGGAGGAAGTCGAGGTGCGCGAGATTGGTGAGTGGTGCGGACTTCACCGCCTGCCGCAATGCTGATGGGCGCTGTGTCGTCGCGGCCTCAGCGGAGGGCACACTGCTGAACGCCACCCCTCCGACGAGTGCTGCGACGGCGACCCCGGCGGCGAGAAGGAGTGATCTGGAGTTCTTCATCGAACTGTCCTTTCGTACTTTCATCAGTCAGTGGATGTGGTGCCGGTCAGGCAGGCAGGATGCGCGCGACGCCGATCTTGGAGTCGGCCATGCCGTAGAAGACGAAGAGCTGCCCGTCGATCCGCTCGATGGCCGTCGGAAAGACGACGTTCGGCACGATCCCGCTGCGCTCGTCGTCGGTCTCGGCGGCGAGCAGCGGCTTCGCAGTGCGGGAGAGGATGATCGTCGGATCGTTCCTGTCGAGAATGAGCCCCCCCGCCGAGTAGTTGACCTTCTGCTGCTGGGTGAAGGCGTTGTCGATCTCCCCCGTTACGCCGTGGTACAGCACGAGCCAGCCCTCGTCGACGAGCACCGGTGGCGGACCTCCACCGACTTTCAGCTGTTCGAACGCGAATTCGGGGGCGATCAGCATCCGGTGTCCGCGCCACAGCACGAGGGACCGGATGTCTGCCTCGACCTCAGCGACCGGAACGTAACTGATCCAGATGCTCTGGCGCGGGTCTTCGACCCCCGCCGGCACTGTCAGCTTCTCGCCCGGCTTCACCTCGCCGAGATCCCACATCGGGCGATGCAGCACCGCGAAGCTCTCGACCCCGTCGGGCCCGGTCACCGGCTCGGGGAAGAAGACGGTGTCTTTGTTGTGGAACAGGTTGAGGTCGATGTCGAGGGCGTCGTCGAACTCGAACAGCGCGGGGCCGAGGCGGGTCCACTCCCGGAGATCGGTCGACACCGCGATCGCGGTCCGTGGCCCGAGCGGACCGAACGCGACGTACGTCATCACGTGGATGCCGAGTCCCGGGATGAACGTCACACGCGGATCCTCCGTACCGGCGTTGTTCGCCCCCCGCTCCCACGACCTCTCGGGTTGGAGAACGATCCCCTCGCGCTCGACTCCGACCGGCGTCCCGTTCTCGATGATCACCCGAGCGAGCCCCACCCGACTGACATTGCCCGTCGCGACGAGCCGTGGGAGCAGATAGAGGGTTCCGTCGGCGAGATGACCGGTGGCCGGGTTGAGCACACCCTCCGCCTCGAGTTCGTTTCCGTGCTCCGGGGTCATGATCACCCCGGCGCGCTCGAGTCGATACGGAAACGTGGTCTCGGTCATTGTCACCCTTTCACGCCCGACCCGATGTTGGTCGAGACGAAGTAGCGCTGGAACACGATGAACAGCACGACGACCGGGGCGGCGAGCACCACGGCCCCCGCGAGAGTCGCACCGAATGGATTCGAGGCGGATGCCGCGACATTGGAGATGTAGTTCGCGAGTGAGACGGCCAGCGGCTGCAGCGCCGACTCCTTCGTGACGAGGAACGGCCAGAGAAATTCGTTCCACGGCCCGATGAACGTCAGCAGCACCACGGTGATGATCGCCGGCCGCACGAGCGGGATCGCGATGCGCCAGAGCAGCGCGAGTTCACTCGCGCCGTCGATGCGCGCTGCCTCGAACAGTTCCCGCGGCAGCTGCAGGAAGTACTGCCGGAAGATGATGACCGCCGTCGAATTGATGAAGAACGGCAAGATCATTCCGAGGTAGTTGTCGGCCAGACCGTAGTCCCTGGCGATGAGCACGTAGAGCGGAATGATCAGCAGTTGGAACGGAACCACCTGCACGAGTAGCGCGAGCGCGAAGGTGACGCCGCGACCCCTCCACTGCAACTGCGCGAGTGCGTAGCCCGCGAGCATCCCGAACACCAGGGTTCCGATGAGCACGCCCGCGGTGAAGATACCCGAGTTGAGCAGCCCCTGGAAGAGGTTGATCCTGTCGTTGATCTGCACGTAGTTCTGCCCGGTGAGGTTGCTCACGTTGGGGAATGCGCCCGCCACCGTCGCGTCGGGTTTCGCCTGCAGCGACCCGATCACCATGTAGTAGAAGGGGAACAGGAAGGCGAGTGCACCGATCGCGAGCACGACGCCGCGAAGGATCCGCTGGCCGCGTGACATGCGGACATCACCGAGAAATTGCCTGGCCATCAGTCCTGCCCTCCAGCGAAACGGTTCTGCAGCAGCGCGATGATCAACACGACGATGACGAGCACGACGCCGATGGCTGCCGCGGTGTCGGGATGGCCCTGCTGCAGGCCGTCCTGGTACATCAGCAGCACCGGGGATGCCGAGGCGCCGTTCGGTCCGCCGCCGCCGGTGAGCAGATACGGCTCGGTGAAGAGGTTCGCCCCCGTCACCGTCGAGACGAGCAGCACGAGCACCGTCGCGGGGCGCACCCCCGGCACCGTGACGGAGAAGAAGCTGCGGATGGCTCCGGCCCCGTCGGTCGAGGCCGACTCGTAGAGCTCCTTCGGTACGGCCTGCAGCGCCGCGAGGTACAGCAGGATGTAGAACCCGAGCTGTTTCCAGGTCACGAAGAGCGCGATTGTCGGCATCGCCCACTGCTCACTGACCAGCCACGAAGGGCTCGGGGCGAGCGGGCCGAGCACCTGGTTGACCAGCCCGTTGCCGTTGAAGAGAAACAGCCAGACCGCGACGACCGCGACGCTCGCCGTCAGGTACGGCACGTAGAAACTCACCCGGAGAAACGCCGTGAACCGCGTCACCTTATTGAGAGCGGTCGCCAGTACGAGCGAGAGCACCACCGTCAGCGGAACGTTGATCAGCAGGAAGATGCCGACGTTGCCGAACGAGCGGATGACCGCCGGATCGGTGAATGCCGTCACATAGTTCTGCAAGCCGACGAATGGCCTCTCGACCTGCGCACCGGGTGCCGCGAAGAAGAAGTCGTGGAACGAGATCCAGACCGAATAGACGAGCGGATACGCGAAGACCGCGATCACGAAGACGAGGTACGGCGCGCTGAACAGCAGCCCGAGGGGGTTCTTGCCGAGAGGACGCCGTGCCCGACGGCGCGAATCGCCCCCCGGCGGCCGCGTCGCCGCCGGGGGAGTCAGAGTCGCGGTCATGACTACTTCTGCTTCGCGATCGTGTCGATCTTCGTCGCGGCACCCTCCAGCGCACTCTTCACGCTGCCGTCGCCGGTCACGACCGACTTCGTCCACGCATCACGGAACGCCTGCAGCATCTCGACGGTGTTCGGCCCCGGCGGAACCTCGACCGTGCGCGATGCCTGGTCACCGAAGGCCTTGTAGGCAGGATTCTTCGAGAAATAGTCGGCGTAGGTCGTCTGCAGGTCCTTGCGAAGAGGCATCTGTCCGGTCAGCTCGAGGAGCTTCTGGTCCTGAGCCTTGCTCGTCGAGAACTTCAGCACGTCCCACGCCGTTCCCTGGTTCTTACAGGCGGAGTAGAGGCCGATGTTCTTCGCGTCGCTGAACGTCCAGGTCTTGCCTGCCGTGATCCCGTCCTTCGTCGGAACGGGAACGGATCCCCAGTTGACGTCTTTGTACACCGAGACGGCCCAGGGCCCGACGATCGCCATCGCGGAGTTGCCGGCGGCGAAGGAGTCGCCCGTGTACTGCTCGGGGCTCGACAGTTTGTCTTTGTACATCGTCTGCCAGAAGTCGGCGACGTCGTAGCCGGCCTGGTCGGCGAAGGTGGCCTTGTTGTCGGCCACGATCTGCTTTCCCCCGGTTGCCGCGGCGTACAGCGGGTAGAAGTCGAACTGGGTCTGGAAGAACTCACTCGTCGGGGCCGGCTCGATGGCGACCTTCGCGACCCCGGCATCCACCAGCTTCTTCGACGTCGCGATGAAGTCGCTGTAGGTCGAGAGCTTCGGGTTGTTCGGGTCGAGCCCGGCCTTGGCGAACATGTCCTTGTTGTAGAAGATGACGACGGGGTTCGACTTCCACGGCATCTGGAAATACTCACCGGAGGTGTTCTTGTACTGGTCGGCCACAGCACCGCTTCGCGACTCGATGTACGAGGCTGCTCCGGAGATCTTCGAGAGGTCGACGAGGCCGCCCTGTTTTTCGAACTGGCCGACGGCGGATGGCGCGGTGTTGTAGATCAGGCAGGGAGCGTTGCCGGCCGCGATGGCCGCGCCGATCACCTCTTCGCTGCTCTTGCCGGCCGGGATCTCCTGGCCTTTGATCATTTCCTTCGGATGCGCAGCGTTCCAGGCGGCGACCATCTGCTTTCCCCAGGTGACCTCCTGCGCGTTGTTCGAGTACCAGATGGTGATCGGGCCCTTGCCTGATGAGCTCGTGGTGGCGCCTCCGCCGCTGCAGGCCGTCAGCCCGAGCATGCCGGCCACGACCACAGCGGCGACCACCGTTCTTCTGCTTACAGTTCTTGATGTCACAGTCTTCTTCTCCTTGAATTGTGGTGCGGCTACATCGCCGCTGGATGGTGTGGAGCTTGTGGTGGTGTCGCCGGCGGACCGCCGGTGGATTCGCGCACGAGCAGCCGGGACGGCGCGAGCTCGACGTCGTCGGGCTTCTCGCCGTTGATCACCCGCAGCATCAGTTCTGCGGCCTCTCGCCCCCACTCCCGCACCGCTGTCGTCACGGTGGTGAGAGAGGGGAAGATGTGTGCGCCGATGTCGCTTCCGTCGAAGCCGGTTATCGACAGGTCATGGGGAACCGAGAGGCCGGCTCGCCCTGCGACACCGAGGCCGGCGATGGCCATGACGTCGTTCGAGTAGACGATCGCGGTCGGTCGGTCGGCGAGCGCCAGCAGCTGTGCTGTCGCTCGCGCGCCGCCGGCCGCCGTGAAGTCGGTCTCGACGATCAGGTCGGATTCGAGGCCTCGCTCGCGGAGGGCCTCTGCAAACGACTCGCTGCGACGCACCCCGTGAAGCATGCGGAACGGGCCGGCGACGTGCGCGATGCGGCGATGACCGAGAGCCGCGAGATGCTCGACCGCGGAACGGATGCCAGGGGTGTCGTCGACGGTGACCGACGGGAATTGTGTCACGACATCCGGATGTCCGATGGTCACCGCGCGAAGCCCGAGGCTCTCGACAAGCGCTATGCGCGAGTCATCCTGTCGCAGGTCGGTGAGGATGACCCCGTCGACCCTGTCGTGGTCGGCGAGTTGGCGGTAGCTCGCAGTCTCGGCCTCCTCCGATGCCACGATGCTCAGCACGAGAGCCTGCCCGGCCGGAGCGAGCACCGCCTCGATGCCGGCGATGAAGGCAGGAAAGAACGGATCGCCTGACATCACATCGGGATCCCGCGCGATGACCAAGCCGAGAGCGTAGGCGCGGGCGGTGCTCAGCGCGCGGGCGCGAACACTCGGGGTGAAGCCGAGCTGCTGCGCCACGAGAAGGATGCGGTCCCGGG
>JANYGT010000210.1 GCA_025362355.1 Lacisediminihabitans sp.
CGCGGCCTTCGCGCGGTCGATCTGCACGGCGATATACGGGAGCGACGCGGAGAGGTTGCTCGTCGCGCTCGAGACCGGGCCGAGATTCTTGACCTTGGCCAGAATCGAGTCGGAGGCCTTCCGCAGGTCGGCGTCGCTTCCGGCCGTGATGTCGATCTCGATGTTGGATGAGGCGAATCCACCCTGTGCCGCCGCGACGGCCAGCTGCCCCTTGCCCTTTATCTGCTTGAGCTTCGCGGTGACGGTGCTCTGCAGTTTCGCCTGGTCGAAGTCGGGATTCGTCGTGACGGAGAACGTGGATGACCCGCCACCCGAGAATGCCGCCCTCAGGGAGCTGCCACCCGATCCGATCGTCAGCAGTACCGTCCTGACGCCGTTGATCCCACGGAGGGTCGACTCGACCGTCCGGGCCGCGGAATCCTGTGCCTCGAGGCTCGTTCCGCGCGGAAGGGTCTGGGTGACGGTCACGGTATTCTGGCCGCTGTTGCCGATGAAGTTGGTCTTCAGCCCGCTGGCCGCGAGACCGCTCGCGCCGAGCAGAACGATCGCGATGATGAGCACGACGGCCGGAAATCGAAGCGTCCAGCGGATGATCGGAAGATAGATCTTCTGCAGCCGGCTCGGCCGCTCGAGGTCGTCCTCGGCGAGAACGGTGTCGCTCGGCGTGCCCGGCATGCTCGGCGCGCCCGGCGCGACGGTGGCGGGCGCGGGGAACGACGCCCGGCTCTCTTCCGTCGGAGGTGGCGGCCCCTCACTCGAGGCGATCCCCGCATGCTTGCGCGGCTTCTTACTCGGAAGGAACCAGTAGGCGAGCACCGGCACGATCGTCAGCGCGACGAACAGCGACGCGAGCAGTGCCATGGTCACGGTGAGCGCGAACGGTCGGAACAACTCCCCGGTCAGTCCGCTCACGAAGAGGGCGATCGGCAGGAAGACCGCGACGGTCGTGATGGTGGATGCCGTGACCGCCGTCGCCACCTCGCGCACCGCCGTGAGAATGGCCGGCAGCTTCTCCTCGCCGAGCCCGATGTGACGTTTGATGTTCTCGATGACGACGATGGAGTCATCCACCACCCGTCCGATCGCGATCGTGAGCGCAGCGAGCGTGATGATGTTGAGCGAGTAGCCGGCCGCCTGCATCCCGATGAAGGTGATGAGCACCGAGACCGGGATCGAGATGGCGGTGACGAGGGTCGACCTGATCGAGAAGAGGAAGAACAGGATGACGATCACCGCGAACAGGAGCCCGAGCCCACCCTCCTGCGCGAGGCTGTTGATCGATTGGGTGATCGACGGAGCCTGGTCGGCCACGACGGTGAACTTCGTGTTGCCGCCGAGCTGCGCTTCGAGCTTCGGGATGTCCTGGCGAACGAGGTTCGACACGGTGACCGTGTTGCCCGCGGCGGCCTTCGTCACATTGAGGGAGACCGCTGCCCTGCCGTTGACCCGCGAGTAGCCGCTTGTCGGGTCGTCCACGAGCGCAACCGTCGCGACGTCGCCGATCGTCGGCGCTGTCGCCGCTCGCGCTCCGAGCAGTGGAAGAGCCGCGATCTCGGCCGTCGTGGTCAGCTTCGAGCCGGATTGCACCGTCAGCGTCTGCGAATTCTCGGTGATCGAACCGCTCGCGAGCAGCGTGCCGTTGGCTCCGAGGGCGGTCTTGATCGCCTGGGAGGTGAGGCCGTCGGTCTTCAGCTTGTCGGCATCCGGTGTGATGGTGACCCGCTGGCTCGCGGCTCCGAGCAGGCTGACGTCGCTGACCCCGGCCACCTGCTTGAGGTTGGTGACGGTGAGCGACGCGAGCTTCGAGGCCAGCGTGTGCTTGTCGAGATCGCTGGTGACGGCGAGCTGGATGACCGGCAGATCGCTGAGGCTGAAGGTGATGACCTGCGGCGTGACGGTGCTCGGCAGCGTCGTCTTGATGCGGTCGAGGGCGAGTTGCACCTTCTGTTCGGAGGTTGCGATATCCGTTCCGTAGGCGAACGAGGCCGTGACCGTCGACGCGGACGTGTTGGATGTCGCCGTCGTCGAGTCCAGATTCTCGAGGCCCTGGATCGCACTTTCGATCGGGGTGCTCACGTCGGTGTTGACGACGTCGGGCGACGCACCGGGGTAAGACGTGACGATGTAGACGGACGGCAGCGAGAGCGACGGGATGAGCTCCTGCTTGAACGCGCTGAGCGCGATGCCGCCGAAGACCGCGATGACGACCGTCAACAGCGCGATCAGCGAGCGGTTGCGGAGGCTGAAGACGGAGAACAAATGCACGGAAGGCTCCTGGAGCGACGGTGGGCGGGCGGTTTCGCACGACCTCGTGCCCCTGCCCAATTCTGCCAGCGCTGCCTGAGCGTCTGCATACTCCCCTTGGAGTACGTTATGAGCGCTCCGCAGGTGGAAGCGCCGTGATCAGACGACCTCGGCCAGGAACGCCTCGTCGAGCAGCGGACCGCGCGACAGCGATGCCCAGGCCGCCGAGAGGGCGGCGATCGCGCGATCCGTCTCCTCCGCGCTATAGCTGATCGGGATGCGGAGGAACCGCTCGAAGGCACCGTCGAGTCCGAAGCGCGGCCCGGTGGCGAGCAGCAGGCCCTCGCTGCGCGCGGCGAGCGTCAGCTGCGAGCTCACCGGCGCACCGAGGTTGATCCACGCGGTGAGCCCGCCGTCGATGTGCGGCATCCGCCAGTCCGGAAAGGCGTCGGCGAGACGCACTGCGAGGTGATCCCGCCCGGTGCGCAGCTGCTCGCGCCGGGTCTCGAGAATAGCGTCGTACTGCTCGAACAGCCGGGCGACGACGAGCTGCTCGAGGGCCGGTGTGCCGAGATCCCCGGCGCTTCTGGCCCTCGTCAGTTTCTGGATGAGTTGCCGGTCGGCGCGGATCCAGCCGACCCGCAGGCCGCCCCACATCGTCTTCCCGATCGACCCGATGAGCACCGCCGGTCCGTACGCGGCGAGCGGCAGCGGGGTGTCGACCCGGTCGATCGAGAGCTCCGCCATCGTCTCGTCGCCCACGATCGTCGTTCCCTGCCGGGCGGCGAGCGCCAGCATCCGCTCCCTGAGTTCCGCGCTCATCGAGCGTCCGGTCGGATTGTGGAAGTCGGGCATGACGTAGCCCATCGCCGGGCTGGTGCGCTGCAGCGCCTGCTCCAGTGCAGGTTCGTCCCAGCCGTCGTCGGTCGTGACGCTCACCGGAACGAGCCGCGCTCCCGTGAGCCTCAGCGCCTCGAAGGCGTGCGGATAGCTCGGCGACTCGACGAGCGCGCTGTCGCCGCGCCCGAGCAGTGTTCGCGAGAGCAGCGCGATCGCATGCTGCGCGCCGATGGTGACCATGATCTGCTCCGGCTCGGTCGGCAGGCCGCGGGCGGTGTAGCGGTCGGCGATCGCCGCTCGCAGCACCGGGATGCCGATCGGATCGAACCCGGAATCCCCGAGATAGGCGGGAAGGTCGGCGGCGGCTTTCAGGGCGGCATCCGCCACTAGGGGAGTCGCGGGAAGAGCCGCCTTGCTGAAGTCGAGGTAGCCGACGTGCGAAGAATCGACCGAGATCGGGGCGCGTGCCGGTAGTCGCGCGGTGCTCCCTGAGCCCCGGACGCTGTCGAGATAACCGGCATCCCGCAGCTCGGAATAGGTGGCCGAGACCGTGGTTCGGCTGACCCCGAGCCGTTCCGCGAGGTCACGCTCGGCGGGGATGCGGGTGCCGAGTGGGATGCGTCCGTCGAGGATCAGCAGGCGGATGCGGTCGGCGAGCGCCGTGTAGGCGGGAGCGGTGGTGGATGCGCGCCAACCATCTACAAGAGAGGCCAATATGCGGGCGGAGACGGTCGGCATCCGTCCACTGTAGCAAAATTGGCCTCTTGTACTAAGGCCAATTTGACGATTGGCTTACCTCATGCATCCACGACTCCTGATGACCCGCCGGGTCGGCCAACTGACCGTCGGACTCTTCCTCTACGGGATCGCGATCGGGATGATGGTGCGGGCGGGCATCGGCGTCGGGCCGTGGGATGTGCTCAGCCAGGGGATCGCCGCGCACACCGGCATCGCCTTCGGCTGGGTGACGAACATCGTCGGGGCGCTCGTGCTGCTGCTCTGGATTCCGATCCGGCAGAGACCCGGGATCGGCACCGTCGTCAACGTGCTGCTGATCGGGCCGAGTGCACAGGTCGCGCTGGCGATCATCCCCGCGCAGACCGTGGTCGGCTCACAGCTGCTGCTGTTCGCCGGGGGCCTCGCGCTACTTGCGCTCGCCACCGGACTCTACATCGGAGCGCGATTCGGGCCGGGACCGCGCGATGGACTGATGACGGGCATCCACCGTCGATTCGGCATCCGAATCTGGATCGTGCGTACCGCCATAGAGGTCACGGTGCTGGCGATCGGCTGGCTGCTCGGCGGCAACGTCGGCATCGGAACGCTCGCCTTCGCGCTGCTCATCGGTCCGATGGTCTCGGTGACGATGCCGCTGCTTCGGGTGCCGGAGCGCGTCGCAGTACCGGATGCCGCGGTGCCGGCGTGATCGCCCTGCTCTCGCTCGGCGCCCTCGGCCTCTGGGCGGTCATCGCATCCATCGAGGCGATCCGCACCGACGACCACCGCCGACTGCCCGGCCGCGCCTGACGTCGGAGCCGCCCCTCGAGCTACCGGAGCCAGGGATGGCGACGGTCGAGTCGTTCTTGCATCATTCCGGATGTCGCCGGCCCGGAAAGCCCCGTAGCTGTGGAGTTTCCGGCACGGTCCTAACGAATTCCTAACACAGGTTGCCCGGGTGTAATGTCGCTCCTCGTGACTAGCGAAGTTAGGTCGCCGAAGCGCTGGCTGATCGGCGAACCGCTGGCCTCCGAGAAACTCGAAGGGCAGCTGCTCCCGAAGCACCTCGCGCTGCCCATTTTCGCGAGCGACGCTCTCTCCTCCGTCGCCTACGCGCCACAGGAACTGCTGCTCATCCTCACCCTCGGCGGCCTCGCATTCATCAGCTTCGCGCCGTGGGTCGCGGCTGCGGTCGTGCTGCTGCTCATCGTGGTCGTCACCTCCTACCGCCAGTTGATCAAGGCCTACCCCTCCGGCGGCGGCGACTACGAGGTCGCCCATCGCAACCTCGGCGAGAAGGCCGGACTCGTCGTCGCGTCCGCACTGCTGGTGGATTACATCCTCACCGTCACCGTGTCCGTCGCGTCCGGCGTCGACAACATCATCTCCGCGTTCCCCGGTTTGAACACGTGGCGGGTGGAGATCGCCGTCGGCTTCGTTG
Source organism: Lacisediminihabitans sp. (assembly GCA_025362355.1). Classification (GTDB taxonomy): domain Bacteria; phylum Actinomycetota; class Actinomycetes; order Actinomycetales; family Microbacteriaceae; genus Lacisediminihabitans. The sequence continues at coordinate 5,243 of JANYGT010000210.1, forward strand.
TCGTGCTCGCCGCGATAAACCTCCGTGGTGTCGCGGAGTCGAGCAAGGCCTTCGCCCTTCCCACCTACCTCTTCATCGCCTCGACGCTGATCATGATCGTGACCGGGCTCATCCGCACGGCTCTCGGGGATGCCCCGCTCGCGGCCTCCTCCGGATTCACGGTGAAAGATCCGGAGAGCCTCACGCGCGTCGCGTTCGTCCTGCTGCTGCTGCGCGCATTCGCGAGCGGATGTAGCGCCCTGACCGGCGTCGAAGCCGTCGCGAACGGCGTGCAGGCATTCCGCCGCCCGAAGATCAAGAACGCCCAGCGCACGCTCGTGCTCATGGGGAGCATCGCGATCGTGCTCTTCATCGGCATCATGACGCTCGCCATCATCGCGAAGGTGCACTACGCGGAGACCGCCTGCGATCTCACCGGGTTCAAGAATTGCGCGACCGCTCCGCAGACCAGTGTGATCTCCCAGATCGCCGCGGCAACCTTCCCCGGTGACGGCTACTTAATGTTCTACGTCATCCAGGGTGCCACTGCACTGGTTCTCCTCCTCGCGGCCAACACTGCCTTCAATGGGTTTCCCCTGCTCGGTAGCGTGCTCGCC
>JANYGT010000257.1 GCA_025362355.1 Lacisediminihabitans sp.
CACCGCCCCACCGTCCTATACGGAGGCGCACCACATCATCTGGTGGTCCGATGTTGAAAACACTGACTTCGACAACGGGATCCTCCTCTGCGGTTTCCACCACCACCGCATCCACGACGGTGGGTGGGAGATCGCCTTCCAACACGGGGTGCCGTATTTCATTCCACCGCCATGGGTCGATCCGGGGAGAACTCCGCGCCCCGGCGGGAAAGTGACACTCGATGCAGCCGCGTAACAGTGCTTGCGGTGGTCGAGCTCGCGCTCGACGACCCGACCACCGACTGTCGAGATGCCACTTTTCGGCCCCGTTTTCGATTTTCGAGGCTAATTTTGGCATTTCGACACCAGCCATCCCCGAGCGAAAGGACCCAACCCGCAAGAGGATATCTCGACCACCGAACCAAGCCCCACCACCGACCTAAGGCCGACCACCGAACCAAGCCCGACCACCGACCTAGGGCCGACCACCGAACCAAGCCCGACCACCGACGGGTGCGCGACACCGAGGGGTGCGCGACACCGACCGCCGCGCGCCCCGACCTGTTACTTGCTCAGGTCGTACAGCGTGACCCCGTCCACCGTCGTGGCCGTGAACGTCTTCGCCACCCAGGCAGTGATCTTCGCCGAGTCGGACGAACCACCGCTCGCCTGGCCGAATGCTCCCCCACCGACGAAGTAGTGGATCTCACCGGCAGCCACGTAGGCCTGGAACCGCGCGAGGCTCGGGGACGGGTCGGTTCCGTTGAATCCACCGACCGGCATCACGGGATCGCCGCTCGCGAGCTGGTAGCCCGAGGCGTTGTTGGATCCGACGGCCGCCGCGACCCAGGTGTAAGAGGTTGCATCCTTCGAGAGAAGCGCGACGACCTGCTTGCTGACGGTTCCTCCGCCGAGCAGACCGGACATCCCCCCGCCGCCTCCGCCGAAAGCGCGCGCGGTGCCCGGAGTGATTCCCTTCGGAAGAGCCGGAGGCGTGCCACCGGTCGCCGCTCCGGGCCCGGCGAATCCGCCACGGAATCCACCACGGAATCCACCCGCTCCACCACCGAATCCGGAACCAGGGACTGTCGGCCCGGCCGTGACGATCGAACCGGCGTGTGTGGTCGAGACCGTCTCGAGGCTGTACGCGGCGGGAGCGAGCAGCCCGCTGACGATGGTCACGACGAGGGTCGCGCCTGCGAGCATCCGTCCCCGCTTTGGAAGCAGCAGAAGCACCCCGGCAACCACCGACAACACAAGAACGACCCACTTCAGCCAGGGCAGCCAGGTGCTCGCTTCGGCGAGGAGCGTGTAGGCCCAGAATCCGGTGAGAACGATGGTCGCCGCGGCGATGATCCTCGACCACGGCTCTGCCCGACGCGACCACAGCAGACTGCCACCGACGGCGACCACCCCGGCGAGCGGCGGCGCGAGAGCGACCGTGTAATACGCATGGAAGATCCCGGCCATGAAGCTGAAGAAGAGCGCGCTCACGAGCAGCCAGCCGGAGAACAGAAAGAGCACCGTGCGGCGCGGATCGGTGCGCGGAAGCTTCCAGAGCAGCGTGAATCCGACGACCATGACGATGAGCGCCGCCGGCAGCAGCCAGCTGATCTGTCCGCCGATCTCGCTCTGGAACATGCGGAGGATGCCGGTCGCCCCCCAACTCGGCGAAGCACCAGCACCAGCACCACCACCCCCGACGCTGCCGGTCTCGCTGCCGGTCAGGCGTCCGAGACCGTTGTAGCCGAAGGTGAGCTCGAGAAAACTGTTCGACTGCGAACCGCCGATGAACGGCCGCATGCTCGCCGGCACCAGTTCGACGATCGCGACCCACCACCCCGCGGAGAGAACGAGGGTTCCGAGTGCCCCGACCAGGTGGAGGAGTCGCTTGCCGACGGTGAGTTTCGACATCCACAGGTAGGCCGCGACCAGCACCGGAACGATGAGGAACGCCTGCAGCTGCTTGGTGAGGAACCCGAAACCGATCATCGCTCCGGCCCACAGGATCCACCGCAGCTTCCCGCTTTCGATACCACGCAGCGTGAAGTAGACCGCGAGCGTCATCAGCAGCACCAGCAGCGCATCCGGGTTGTTGAAGCGGAACATGAGCACGGCGACCGGGGTGAGGGCGAGCACTCCCCCGGCGAGCAAACCGGCCCGCGCAGAGAAGTGACGACGGACGATCAGGTAGACGAGCGCCACCGTCACGACGCCCATGATCACCTCTGGCAACAGGATGGCGAACGACGAGAGCCCGAACAAGCGCACGGAGATCTCCATCAGCCAGAGGCTCGCCGGCGGTTTGTCGACGGTGATCGAGTTGGCCGCATCCGACGAACCGAAGAGGAAGGCCTCCCAGTTCGCCGACCCGGCCTGCACTGCCGCGGAGTAGAACGAGTTCGCCCAGCCGTTCGCCGTGAGGTTGACGAGATACAGGATGGCGGTCGCGAGCAGCAACCCCAGAAACGCGGGGCGCTCCCACACCGCGGTGTCGGTTCTTCCCCGGATGATCCACCGTGCGGTCTTCTTCGCACGGGCGGCGAGATCGCCGGGTCGGTCATCGGAAACGGTCACGGTCGACGCGGTCATGAGCGTGCTGCTTTCTTTTCGAGGGCGATCGGTCTGGTCGAATCGGGGATATCGTTCGGGCGTCCACCCGCGCGCTGTCGGCGGAATACCCAGACGCGCAACAGCACGAACCGCACGAGGGTGGCGAAGAGGTTGGCGACGGTGAGCACGATGAGCTGCACACGGGAATTCGCGCCGGGATTGATGGCGTGGAGAGTGAAGAGGGAGCCGCTCGTGATGAGCCAGGCGATGCCGAACACGACGAGGCCCTGGAACTGGTGTTTCATGACGCCGCTTCGACCCTGCACACCGAAGGTGAATCGCCGGTTGGCCGCCGTGTTGGCGATCGCGGTGAGCAGCAGCGCCAGGAAGTTGGCTATCTGGCCGTCCACGAGGTGTTCGAACCCGAGGTAAAGCAGGGCGTAGGCGACCGTCGACAGCGCCCCGACGACCCCGAATCGCACCACCTGGCCGAAGAAGCTCGGCGATCGCGGCTGCTTGAATGGACGACGCCCGAGCTCGGCGTAGATCCGCTCGACCGGCACCCTCCCGGTGAGGATCGAACGCGCGACCCGGATCATCCCTTTCAGATCCTCGCGCGCCGTCTGCACGATGTCGACCTTGCTGTCGGGATCATCCACCCAGTCGACGGGCACCTCATGGATGCGCAGGCCACTGCGTTCGGCGATCACCAGAAGCTCGGTGTCGAAGAACCAGCCGCCGTCTTCGATGAGCGGGATCAGCTGCTGGGCGACATCCCGGCGCATCGCCTTGAAGCCGCACTGCGCATCGCTGAACGTGACCGCCATGGTTCTCCGCAGCAGCAGGTTGTAGCTGCGCGAGATGAATTCGCGCCGGGCACCGCGCACCACTCGCGAGGAGCGAGCGAGACGCGTGCCGATGGCGACATCCGAGTGTCCGGAGAGGAGGGGTGCGATAAGGGGAGGCAACGCGCGGAGGTCGGTGGAGAGGTCGATGTCGAGATAGGCGACGACCTCGGCTGGCGAGTCGAGCCACACGCGTCGCAGCGCTCGGCCCCGCCCCTTCTCCGTCAGGTGCACGGTGATCACGCCGGGCAGTTCGCCCGCGAGCCGATCGGCGATCGCCGCGGTCTCGTCGGTCGACGCGTTGTCCGCGATCGTGATGCGCCAGGTCGCGTCGAATTCGGCCGTCAGGTAGTCGTGGAGCGTGCGAACGCTCTGCTCGAGAGATGCCTGCTCGTTGAAGACCGGGAGCGCGACGTCGAGGGCGAGGAGGTCGGGTGAGTGGGCCATTGCGTCACTCTCGGCAGTGCCGCTTTGGTTTGGCTTGGCCTGCCCTATGAAGCGATTATGGAAAGGAGGGCGAGCCGCGGGTGCCCCCGTTCGTGCAGGCAACTGCTAGGAATGCGGAGTAACTTTTGATCAGCGCCGCAGGGACGCGAAGTGAGGATCTGGACATGTCTGTAAATCTGAAGAAGTGGGTACCGGCCACAGTCGCAACCCTCGTCGTCGCCGCGGCGGCCATCGCCGTTCCGATCTCGGCGAATGCCGCGGTCTCCCTCCCGTCGAAGACACCGGCCCAGGTGTTGGCGATGGTCGGCCAGACGAAGATAACCGCGTTCTCCGGCACCGTCAAGCAGACGTCCGCGCTCGGTCTGCCGCAGCTTCCCGGAGGCTCGGCCTCCTCGTTCTCCGGCGGCTCCGCATCCGGTGCCGGTTCCTCCAGCGCGAGCGTCGCCTCAGTGCTCAGTGCACTGGCCGGGTCATCCACCGCCCGCGTGTATGTCGACGGCGCGACGAATCAGCGCATCCAGATCATGGACAGCCTGGCCGAGCGCGATGCCATCCACCACGGCAGCGACGTCTGGCTCTACGACTCGAAGGCGAACACCGTGCAGCACTCGGTGCTTCCTGCCAAGACCGAGAAGACCCCGCTGCGCACGACGACGATGACCCCAGCGCAGGTGGCTGACACCCTGATCAGCAAGCTCGACCCGACGACGAAGGCGACGGTCGGAACTAATCTTCGGGTCGCCGGACGCACCGCTTATGAGTTGGTGCTGACCCCGAAGGCGTCGGACACTCTTATCGGATCCGTGTCGATCGCCGTTGACTCCGCCACCGGATTCCCGCTGAGCGTCGAGGCGACGGCCCGCGGTCAGAAGACGCCCGCCTTCCAGGTCGCGTTCAGCGATGTCACGTTCGCGAAGCCTTCCGCAAGCACCTTCGCTTTCGTGAGTCCGAAGAATGCCAAGGTCACCGAGAAGGCCGTTCCGACCCACACGGCGCACGCCACGGCACCCGGCTCGGAGGCCAAGACCCAGCCGAAGCCGACCGTTGTCGGCACAGGCTGGGATACGGTTGTCGAATCCCCCGCCAGCGCGAACGCCCAGGTCGTCAAACTCCTCGCCAACAAGCAGTTCACCGAACTGACCACCGCGGTCACCGGTGGCCGGGTCTTCCACACCAGCCTGCTGAACGTGCTGATCACGAATGACGGACGCGTCGTGGCCGGTTCGGTCTCCACCGAGCGTCTGCAGGCAGTAGCCACCGCACCGTGACCCGGGACGCCGGCGGCATGGCCATCGAGACGGCCGGGCTGACCAAGCGTTTCGGATCGCAGGTAGCGGTGAATTCGGTCGACCTGTCGGTGCCGAGCGGATCCGTCTTCGGATTCCTCGGCCCCAACGGGTCGGGCAAGACGACGACCATCAGGATGCTGCTCGGGCTGGTGACGGCGACGAGCGGACGTGCGACGGTGCTCGGCCACGACATGCCTGGCAACGCGCTGGCGGTGCTGCCGGAGGTCGGGGCGCTCGTCGAGGGACCGGGGTTCTATCCGTTCCTGTCCGGTGCGGCGAACCTGCATCGGCTCGACGGTGCCGATCGACTGGCACCATCCGCCACCCGCTCCGCCAGGGTGGAGACCGCCCTCGAGCGTGTCGGACTCGGCGGGGTCGGAAACAAAAAGGTCAAGGCCTACTCGCTCGGGATGAAGCAGCGGCTCGGGCTCGCGAATGCGCTGCTGTCGCCTCGCCGACTGATCGTGCTCGACGAACCGACGAACGGCCTGGATCCGCAGGGCACGCGCGAGGTGCGGTCGCTCGTGCGCTCGCTCACCGAGGAGGGGACGACCGTGTTCGTTTCCAGTCATCTCCTCGCCGAGATCGAGCAGATCTGCACGCACGCCGCGATCATGAGCGTCGGAAATCTCGTCGCGCAGGGCACGATCGAAGACCTCCGAAGCGTCGGGGCCCCGACAGTGACGGTCTCGACACCGGACGCCGCCGAGACGGCGAGCGTCTTTGCCACGCTCGGACTCGCGGCAGAGATCACGCATACGGATGACGCTGCCGTCGTGACCGCGCAATTGGGCACGGTCGACCCGGACGCCATCGTGCCGGCCCTCATTGCAGCGAACGTGCGGATCCGCGGATTCAGCGTGCTGAGGCCGAGCCTCGAAGACCTGTTCGTGCAGTTGACCGGCGAGGGGTTCGACATTGTCCAGTGATCTGCCGGCTTCCGCCCCACGTGCTGGTACCCCACAGCGCAACCCTCTCGGACTCTCGCTGCTGGCATCCGAGATCTCCGTCATGTTCCGCCGTCGCCGCACGCTCGCGATGCTCGGGGCTGTCGCGCTGATCCCGATCCTGATCGCGATCGCCGTACGGGTGTCGTCGTCCCGCGCGACCGGTCGCGGGCCGGCATTTCTCGACCAGATCAGCCAGAACGGGCTGTTCGTGAGCTTCGTCGCGATGGTGGTCGCGATACCGCTCTTCCTGCCGCTGACCGTTGGTGTGGTCGCCGGCGACACCATCGCGGGAGAGGCCGGAGGGGGAACCCTGCGCTACCTCCTCGTCGCCCCGGCCGGGCGCGTGCGACTTCTCGTCGTCAAATACCTCGGCAGCGCCGTGTTCTGCGTCGCCGCGTCACTCACCGTGATCGTGTTCGGAACGCTGATCGGTGTCATCCTGTTCCCGACCGGGCCGGTCACGCTGCTCTCCGGCGATACCGTCTCGGTGGGTGAGTCGCTTCTGCGCTCGCTGCTCGTCGCGAGCTACGTCACCATCTCATTGCTCGGGCTGTCGATGATCGGGCTGTTCATCTCGACCCTGACCGACGTTCCGGTCGGGTCGATGGCGGCGACGGTCGTCATGGCCGTCGCCTCCCAGGTGCTCGATCAGCTGCCGCAGCTCGACTGGCTGCATCCGTTCCTCTTCAGCCACTACTGGTTGAGTTTCGCCGACCTGCTACGCCAGCCGATATCGTGGGATTCCTACGGAAGCAACGCCATCCTGCAGGGGGCGTACATGGTCATCTTCGGAGCCCTCGCCTACGGACGGTTCAGCGCAAAAGACATCCTGAGCTGACCCATCCTAAAACGCAGGACATTCTGCCTTTTTCGAGCAAAAGAGGCACGTTTTGCTCAGCAGAAGGAATATCTCCTGCGTTTTCAGAACTTCAGGAGGCGGTGACGCGGTCGAGCGCCGCCAGCACGTCGGCGACGAGGTCGTTCTCGCCCTCGATACCGACCGAGAGGCGAACGACGTTCTCGGGCACCTCGAGCTCTGTACCCTTCACCGAGGCGTGGGTCATCTCCGAGGGGTAACCGATGAGCGATTCGACGCCACCGAGCGACTCGGCGAGCTGGAAGACGGACGTGGATTCCGCAAACGTTCGTGCCGCGGCCGGTCCGCCGGCGAGGGCGACCGACAGCATCCCCCCGAACCCGCGCATCTGCCGTGCGGCGAGCTCGTGGCCCGGGTGGTCGGCGAGGCCCGGGTAATAGACCCGCTCGACGGCCGGATGCCCGACCAAAGCCTCGGCGACGGCCTGCGCGTTCGAGCTGTGGCGCTCGACCCGCACGGCGAGGGTTTTGATTCCGCGAACGGTGAGCCAGGCATCCATCGGTCCGGAGACGGCTCCGGCTGCGAACTGGATGAAACGCACCCTGTCGGCCAACTCGTCATCGTCGATGACGACCGCGCCACCGATGACGTCGGAGTGCCCGCCGAGGTACTTCGTCGTGGAGTGGGTGACGACGTCGGCGCCGAACGCCAGCGGATTCTGCAGATAGGGCGAGGCGAAGGTGTTGTCGACGACGACGATCGCGCCGGCAGCATGACCGATCTCGACGAGAGCGGCGATGTCGCTGATCTTCATCAGCGGATTGCTCGGCGTCTCGACCCACACGACCTTCGTGCCAGGGGTGACGGTCGCGCGGACCGCGTCGAGATCGGTGACCTCGACCGTGCTCAGCCGGATGCCCCACGGCACGAAGAGTCTATTGACGAGTCGGTGCGTTCCTCCGTAGACGTCATTGCCCATGACGATGTGATCGCCCGGCTTCAGGATCGAGCGAAGCAGCGCATCCTCGCCGGCGAGCCCCGAGGCGAAGCTCAGCCCGTGTTTACCCCCCTCGAGGTCGGCGATCAGCGTCTCGAGCGAGGTGCGGGTCGGGTTGCCGCCACGGGCGTACTCGTAGCCGCCGCGGAGTCCGCCGATCCCGTCTTGCACGAACGTCGACGTCTGGTAGATCGGCGGGATGATCGCCCCGGTCGTCGGGTCGAACTCCTGCCCGGTATGGATGGCGCGGGTGGCGAAGCTGTAGTGGTCTGGCACGGAGGACTTTCTGTAGGTAGCTAGACGGACAGGAAAGTGAGCAGATCCTGCCGCGTGACGACGGCGATGGGCTTGCCATCCTCCGTCACGAGCAGTGCGTCGGATTTGCTGAGCGCCGCGCGGGCGACGCTCACCGCTTCATGCACACCGATCAAACCGAGGGGCGCACCGATGAATTTCCCGACCGGATCGGTCATCGATGCCTCGCCGCTGAACACCTGATCGAGCAGGGAGCGCTCGTCGACCGCTCCGACGACCTCGCCGATGACGACCGGCGGTTCGGCCGACAGCACCGGCAGCTGTGAGACGCCGTATTTGGTCATGATCTCGATGGCGTCGCGCACGGTCTCGCCGGGGTGGGTGTGCACGAGGTCTGGCAGGGCGCCGGTCTTGCGGTTCACAACGTCGCCGACGGTCTTCTCGTCGGAGACCTGCGTGAAGCCGTAGGACTGCATCCACTTGTCGTTGAAGACCTTCGCGAGATAGCCGCGCCCGCCGTCGGGCAGCAGGATGACGACGACGGCTTCGGCGGGAAGCGTCTTGGCCACCTTGAGGGCGGAGGCGACCGCGAGCCCGCTCGATCCGCCGACGAGCAGACCCTCCTCGCGGGCGAGTCGCCGCGTGAATTCGAAGGACTCGGCATCGGATGACGCGACGATCCGATCGACGACCGATCCGTCGTACGCGGCCGGCCAGAAATCTTCGCCGACACCCTCCACGAGGTAGGGGCGACCGGTGCCGCCAGAATAGACGGACCCCTCCGGGTCTGCACCGATGATCTGCACCGAGCCGTTCGACACCTCTTTCAGATACTTGCCGACCCCGCTGATGGTTCCTCCGGTACCGACGCCGGCGACGAAGTGGGTCACCTTGCCCTCGGTGTCGCGCCAGATCTCCGGACCGGTGGTCTCGTAGTGGCTGAGCGGACCGTTCGGGTTCGCGTACTGGTTCGGTTTGAACGCGCCGGGAATCTCGCGGGCGAGGCGATCCGACACCGAGTAGTAGGACTCCGGACTGGATGGCTCGACCGCCGTCGGGGTGACGACGACCTCCGCGCCGTAGGCCTTGAGCACGTTGTGCTTCTCCTCGCCGACCTTGTCGGGAAGCACGAAGACGCAGCGATAGCCGCGCTGCTGGGCGACGAGCGCGAGACCGATGCCGGTGTTGCCCGACGTCGGTTCGACGATCGTTCCCCCGGGCTTCAAGAGACCTTCGCGCTCCGCAGCGTCGATGATCCTGGTCGCGATTCGATCCTTCGACGACCCTCCCGGATTCAGGTATTCGACCTTCACGAGGATGGTCGCAGCGATCCCGTCGGTCACACTGTTGAGCCGGACGAGTGGCGTATTTCCGACGAGGTCGATGACGCTGTTTGCAAACTTCATGGTCTCGCCAGCCTACCGGCGAGGGTAGGGAGGTTACGGTGACAGGGGCGTCAGGGAAGCTGCGTGATCTGCTGGGCGTAGAGGCGGGAGTAGACGCTGTCGTTCGCGAGCAGCTCGTCGTGGGTGCCCTGTTCGACGATCCGGCCGCCGTCGACGACGAAGATCACATCGGCGCCGACGACCGTCGACAGCCGGTGCGCGATCGCGATCGTCGTACGCCCCCTGGCCGCCGTGTCGAGCGCGGTCTGAACGACCCGCTCCGAAATGGAGTCGAGAGCGCTCGTCGCCTCGTCGAGGATGAGCACACCGGGGTCTTTCAGCAGCACCCTCGCGATCGCGATGCGCTGCTTCTCGCCACCGCTGAGTCGGTAGCCGCGCTCCCCGACGACGGTGTCGTACGCCTCCGGGAACGACGCGATGGTGTCGTGGATGTTGGCGGCCCGCGCAGCCGTCTCGAGTTCGTGATCGGTGGCATCCGGCTTCGCGTACCGGAGGTTCTGGGCGATCGTCGCGTGGAACAGGTAGGTCTCCTGGCTGACGATGCCGATGTTCTGCACGAGCGATTCCTGCTCGAGCTGGCGGATGTCGTCTCCGGCGAACAGGATGCGGCCGCCGCTGACCTCGTGGAACCGCGGGATCAGGTACGACACCGTCGTCTTGCCGGCCCCCGACGGCCCGACGAACGCGGCGTACTGGCCGGGCTCGATGCGGAAGGAGACACCCTTCAGGGTCGGCGGGGTGGTGTCGCCGGCATCCGGATAGGAGAACACGACGTTCTCGAATTCGACGCTGCCGAGCGTTCCGCGGTTCACCGGGTGGGCGTTCGGCGCGTCTGCGATCGCTGGCTTCAGGTCGAAGTATTCGAAGATGCGGGCGAAGAGCGCCTGCGAGGTCTGCAGGTCGAGGGCGACCCGCATCAGGCCGAGCAGCGGGAACATCAGGCGGGCCTGCACCGTCGTGAAGGCGACGATCGTGCCGGCGGTGACGCCGACATCCCCTCCGAGCAGCAGCCAGGCCGCGCAGAGGTAGATCACGGCGGGGATGATCGCGAGGAAGATCTGCACCATCGCGAAGAACCACTGCCCGCTCATCTGCTCGCGCACCTGCAGCGACACCTGGGTGTCGTTCTCGTTCGAGTAGCGCCCGACCTCTGCGGCCTGCTGGTTGAAGCTCTTGGCGAGCAGGATGCCGGAAACCGAGAGAGTCTCCTGGGTGATCGCCGTCATGTCGCTCAGCGATTCCTGCGTCTTCGTCGCGATCTTCGCCCGAACTCGCCCGACCCGCCGCTGGGCGATGACGAGGATCGGCATCAGGATGATCGCGACCACCGTGAGCTGCCAGGAGAGCAGCAGCATCGCGACGAACGCCGCGATCACCGTCACCGTGTTGCCGAGAACGCTCGAGACCGTGTTGGTCAGCACATTGGCGACGCCGCCGACATCATTTTGGAGACGGGACTGGATGATGCCGGTCTTCGTGCGCGTGAAGAAGGCGAGTTCCATCCGCTGCAGGTGACTGAAGAGACTCACCCTCATCGAGCCCATGACCCGGTTGCCGACCGTCGCGGTCAGGTACGTCTGCGCGACCCCGAGGGCCGCCGATGCGACATAGAGCAGCACCATTGCGACGACGATCTCGATGAGCACCGGGAAGTTCGGATGACCGCCTGGCGGAAACAGCCCACGATCGAACGCGCTTCTGGTCAGGAGCGGAGGAATGACGGAGAGCCCGGCGCCGATGATGACGAGCACCGCCGTCAGGATGAGGGCCGGGCGGTGCGGCGCGAACAGCTTCGCGATGCGCGGCAGGAGGTCGGGGATCTTCGGAGCGTCGGCGTTTCTCGCCTTCTGGGCGTCGGCGTCTCCGCCACTGATGCGGCCCCTCGGCCGCGCGCCACCATGCATACCGCTCACCCTTTGAGCCTACGCACGGCCACCGGCACGAACGCACGTATTCGCCGTCGGCGGAACCGCGCCGAGTTTTCACACCGCGAGCGATGGGCGCCCCGCATGCGGAGCGCCCATCGTCGTGCGATTGCGGAATACGGATGCGGAACATCCCATTCCACTCGGGGGCTGAGCGGCCCCCGTCCGAAGCGCGCGGAGCCCAGGGCTAGGCAGAGGGTAAGGCTGTCTAGTACATGCGCCGGTTCGGGGGAAACTCGGTGGAGTGGTGCTGTGGGACGCGAGATTCTCGCCCCAATAAGTCCTCATTATGGTGGACAGTCGAGCAGGTGTGCAACTGCGATTATCCGCCGATTAACGCGAAAGGAGCGTCGCCCGATCACCGGGCGACGCTCCTTCGAAACGCCGTACTTTTTTACGCTGAGCCCGTTGCCGGGCGCACCTTACTTGAGGGTGACGGTGGCGCCGGCTGCTTCGAGCTGGGCCTTCGCCTTCTCGGCCGCATCCTTGCTCACGCCTTCGAGCACGACGCCCGGGGCGCCGTCGACGACGGCCTTGGCCTCGCCGAGGCCGAGGCTGGTGAGCGCGCGAACCTCCTTGATGACCTGGATCTTCTTCTCGCCGGCGGCCTCGAGCACGACGTCGAACGCCGTCTTCTCTTCGACCTCTTCGACCGGAGCGGCCGGTCCGCCGGCAGCGGCAGCCGCGACGGGAGCTGCTGCGGTGACCTCGAAGACCTCTTCGAACTTCTTGACGAACTCGCTGAGCTCAATGAGCGTGAGCTCCTTGAAGCCCTCGATGAGCTGGTCGCTTGTCAGCTTTGCCATGATATTTCTCCTTCAGTTTCTGTGATGTATGACCGTGTGCCGAGCAGTGCTCAGGACGCGGAATCCTGCTTCTCGCGCAACGCGTCGACCGTGCGAACGGCCTTCGACAGCGGTGCGTTGAACAGATATGCAGCGCCGAACAGCGAGGCCTTCATGGCGCCGGCCAGCTTCGCCAGCAGCACCTCCCGGGTCTCGAGGTCGGCGAGTTTGATGACCTCTGCAGGGGTGAGGGGGTTACCGTCGAAGTAACCGCCCTTGATCACGAGCAGAGGGTTTGCCTTGGCGAAGTCGCGCAGGCCCTTCGCGACGGTGACGGGGTCACCATGTACGAATGCGATCGCGGACGGCCCGACAAGCTCCTCGTCGAACGACGAGATTCCTGCAGCGTTGGCCGCGATCTTGGTCAGCGTGTTCTTCACCACGGCGTAGGTTGCGTTCTCACTGAGGGTGGTGCGCAGCGTCTTCAGCTGCGCGACAGTGAGCCCGCGGTACTCGGTGAGCAGTACGGCGTTCGAGTCACGAAAACGGTTCGTGAGCTCGGCGACCGAAGCTTCCTTGTTCGCCATTTGGCTCCTCATTAGTAGTGGTGATGCTTGTTAGCACAGTGACCGCCATGGTCATCCAGGGCGCCGCTTAAACGAAGAATGCTCCGGCGCAAGCGCACGGAGCAGAAAAAAAGACTCTCTCGATACACCTGCGCAGGTCTTCGTCGTAACGAACCTTGGATCGGTGCGACCGAAACTTCTCGGGCACGCCGATGACCGGCGGTCTTTGGCTCCGTCAAGAGTACGTGATGGATGCCGCCCCGCGCAACCGCGCTAGTCGGCCTTGGGCTTCGGGGTGGGGGGCTTCGGGGTGGGAGGCTTCGAGGTGGCGGGCTTGCGGGCGGCCGCGGGCTTCTTCGGCGGAGCGACTGGCGCATCCGGTGGCTCGACGACCGCGGGCTCATCGACGGCCACCACAGCCGGCACAACACGGCGCCGCCGCAGCGGCAGCAGCACGAAGAGCGCGAGCAGCACGACGACGACCCCGAGCACGATGGCGGCGATCGCGAGCCCATTGCTCGAGCCGGCGGCATCCGGGGTCGACTGCGCTGACGCCGGCAGTGAGTCACGGTACGCGGTGATGGTTTTCGCCGTTGCGACGCCCGACGTCCCGGACACGAGCGGAGTGATCGTCTCGCCGTCGCTGGCGAACCAGGCCGAGTGCGTGTCATCCCGAATCAGCACGGTGCCCTTCGGAGCGGCGGCGAGCGCCGTCGCGAGCCCCGGCCCGAGGTCGAAGTTGGCGAGCTCCGGCTGGTCGCTCGAAGGGTTGATCCACACGGTCGCGAGCCCGATCACCTGGCCCTTCAGCGTGACCGGCGCGACCCAGTTGTTGGTGAGTTGCGTCGGGGTGTCGGTCTTCTTCCCGGCGAGGAACGCCGGCGTCCAGGCGAACAGTCGGTGGATGTCGCCCACCTTCGCCGTGGCGTCGAACTCGATCCCCGACCCGGCCTTCTTTCCCGGACCGTAGAGATCCGCGAGCCGGGGAAGCAGCCCGGTGCTGATGTAGGTCGCGACGGGCTCGGGCACCGTCGGCTCGGCCACCGTCGGCGGAGCGACCGCGACCGCGGCCTGGCCGCCGGAGAGACCGGCGGAGAACGCGAGCACGATGCCGACGACCAGCGCCGCCGTCCATCGCCCGAGCGGGCGAGCCGAGCGATCACGCATCGAGCGGTGCCGCGTGATCGCGCCAGGAGTGCCGTGGCTCGTAGCCGAGCAGCTCCCTGGCCTTGTCGATCGACAGCAGAGTCTCGTGTTCGGCGAGCGTTTTCGTCACGGTGACCGCCGGGAACACCTCGGCGGCGAGGGAGGCACTCGAACGGGACATCACCGTGTCGGCCGCCGCGATGATGTACGCCTCGAACCCGGGACGCGACAGCGTCAGCGCGCGCTCGACGGCCTGCGCGCCGTCCCGGGCGTCGATGTAGCCCCAGGCGTTCCACTTGCGGATCAGGGGGTCGGCATCGTAGGCGGGGAATTCGGCGTAGTCGGCGACATCCATCACGTTGGAGAAGCGCAGTGCGGTGATGCTGAGCTCGTCGTCCCAGCGTACGAGTTTCGTCGCGAGCTGTTCCTCGAGGTGCTTGGTGAGCGAGTAGATCGATTCCGGACGTGTGTCGTAGACCTCATCGATCGGCAGGTAGGGCGGCGGGGTGTCGAACGGGATGCCGAGCACCGTCTCGCTCGACGCCGTCACGATGGTGCGGATGCCGACGCGCCGCGCGCCCTGCAGCACGTTGAACGTCGCGGTCATGTTGTTATGGAAGGTGCTCGCATCGGGGAGGAGCCCCGACGCCGGCACCGCCGCGAGGTGCACGACGGCGTCGAGACCGTCGTGCACTCCGTCGATACCGGAGAGGGCATCCACCGTTTGGCCGTAGTCGGTGAAGTCGACGCGCACGAATCCGGGGGCGCGCTCGCCCGCCTGGTCGAGGGCGATGACCAGGTGGTCGGAGTCACGGAGCTGCTCGACGACGGCTCGTCCGAGCTTTCCGTTCGCTCCCGTTACGGCGATTCGCATGTCGGGTTCCTTACCGTGCGTGGATCACGCCAGTCTGACAGAAAGCGGGAGCTCGACCCTGAACTGGGTTCGGCCCGGCACGCTCGAGACGGAGACGACCCCGCCGTGTCCGTCGACGACGGCGCTCACGATGGCGAGCCCGAGGCCCGTGCTGCCGGCGGCCCTCGAGCGTGAGCCGTCCCCGCGGGCGAACCGCTCGAACAGCACCGGCTGCACCTTTTCCGGCACCCCGGGCCCGTCATCCGTGACCGTCACGACCGCCGAGTCGCCGTCGATGCCGAGGGCGACCGTTACGTCGGTTCCCGCCGGGGTGTGAACGCGGGCATTGGCGAGCAGGTTGGCGACCACCTGGTGGAGACGTGCCTCGTCGCCGTCGATGACCACCGGTTCGTCCGGCAGGTCGAGCGACCAGACGTGATCGGGGCCCGCGGCATGGGCGTCGCTGACGGCATCGATGAGCAGGCGGGAGAGGTCGAGGGAGCTGCTCTCGAGATCCCGGCCCTCATCGAGTCGCGCGAGCAGTAAGAGGTCTTCGACGAGGGAGGTCATTCGCGTCGCCTCGGATTCGACCCGGCCGATCGAGTGGACGACGTCATCCGGAAGCTCGTACCCGCCGCGGCGGGTGAGCTCGGCATAGCCACGGATCGACGCGAGCGGCGTTCGCAACTCGTGGCTGGCATCCGCGACGAACTGGCGCACCTTGGCCTCGCTGGCCTGGCGGGACGAGAGGGCGGATGCCACGTGCCCGAGCATCCGGTTGATGGCGGCCCCCACCTGGCCGACCTCCGTTCGGGGATCGGCGTCTTCGTCCGGCACCCGAACCCCGAGGGCCACCTCGCCGCGGTCGAGCGGCAGCTCGGAGACGTTCGTGGCGGTCGCGACGACGCGCTGCAGTGGGCGAAGCGCGACCCGCACGATCCAGGTGCCGAGGAAGGCCGCGAGCAGCAGTCCGAGCACCGTGACGATCAGGATCACGAGTGCGAGCCGAAGCACGGTGGCCTGCACGTCGGCGAGCGGAAGCGCGGTGATGACCCGCACGCCGCCGGCGTACTCGACCGCGATGGCACGGTAACTTCCGAGACTGCCGCCGAGGTCCACCGTCGTCGGAGGCGCGGTCGAGGTGACGGCCAGGAAGGGCTTGCTCTGCGCGGTCGTGAGAGGTTGGGCGGTGCCGGCCTGATTCTTGCGAGCGGCCGACGATGTCCCGGTCGCGGTGACGGTGACGGCGATGATGGTGCCGGGTGCCTGGCGGTTGAAGATCTGAACGATCCGATCCTGGGAGATGACTTCGGAGGTCGTGTCACCCGGGGCGGCACCCGGAGGGCCGAATCCGTTCTGCGAGCGCGCGTTGGCCTGGGTCAGCTGCTGGTCGAGCGTACCGGTGAGAATGCTCTGGAGGCCGACGACGCTGACGGCTCCGATGACGATCGCGACCGTGGCGAGCAGCGCGAGCACGGCGAGCACCAACCGACGTTGGAGCGACCAGGGCGAACGGAGAAGCGACCTCGGTGAACGGAGGTGCGGAAGGCTCATCCGGCGGCTTTGATCATGTATCCGACGCCGCGCACGGTGTGGATCATCGGCTCTTCGCCGGCATCGATCTTCTTGCGGAGGTAAGAGATGTAGATCTCCACGATCGATGACCGACCACCGAAGTCGTAGCTCCAGACCCTGTCGAGGATCTGCGCCTTGCTCATCACGCGGCGGGGATTTCGCATCAGGAAACGCAGCAGCTCGAACTCCGTCGCGGTGAGTTCGATGAGGCGTCCCGCACGGCGCACCTCGTAGCTCTCCTCGTCGAGAACGAGCTCTCCGACACGCAGCAGCGGGTCGGACGAGTCCGCGATGACGATGGTCGAACGACGGATGAGTCCGCGAAGCCTGGCGACGAGCTCCTCGAGGCTGAACGGCTTCGTCACGTAGTCGTCGCCTCCGGCCGTGAGCCCGGCGATGCGGTCGTCGAGCGCATCCTTCGCGGTGAGGAAGAGGATCGGGGTGTCCTGGCCGTCGTCTCTGAGCCGCTTGAGCACCGCGAGCCCGTCGATGTCGGGAAGCATGACGTCGAGCACGACTACGTCGGGTTGGAATTCACGGATGATGCCGATCGCGGCGCGTCCCTCGCTGGCGGTGCGCACATCCCACCCCTCATAGCGCAGCGCCATGCTCAGCAGGTCGCTGAGGGTCGCCTCGTCGTCGACGACGACGACCCGCACGGGCGACCCGTCGGCTCGGCGGAGCTTCGGGCTTGCAACAGGGCTCACGGTCGCGTTCATCTTCTCGTTGGTCACCTCTCCAACTATGGCCACTTTCCTATGAATCGGCTATGCCCCATCCATGGCTACGCCGAGAGCCGCGACTCAGGGGCCGGATCAAGGCCTGGCATATGGATTCCATAGCAAAGGTCGACAGGGTGCTCACCATGAAGATCTCCCGCCGTCTCGTGATCAACGGATCCCTCGGAATCGTCGCGATCGTGGCCATCGTTGGTGGCTACTTCGTCGTCGCCAATCCGTTCGCCGCGACATCCACCGCCTCGGCGACCCAGCTCACCTCGACGGTGAAGACCGGAGCGGTGTCGAAGAGCGTCACCGCGAGTGGATCCGTCGCCCCGGCGAGCGAGGTCGTCGCGTCGTTCGCCGTCTCCGGCACGATCGCGACCGTCGACACGACCCTCGGCGCGACGGTGACGGCCGGCCAGGTGCTCGGAACGCTCGACACCACGAGTCTCAGCCAGGCGGTGAGCCAGGCGTCGACGAACCTCGCCAACGCATCGACGGCTCTCTCCGATGCGAAGACGGCATACTCCCAGGCGGTCGCGGCGGGAGCGGCCGGAACGGAGTCCGCGCAGCAGGTCAGTTCCGCGAAGCAACAGGTCACCTCCGCACAGGCGACGGTCACCACGGCATCGGCTGCCGTGACCACCGCGAAGGCGAACCTCGCGGATGCGACCCTCATAGCCCCGATCACGGGGCTCGTCGTCGCGGTGAACGGCTCGGTGGGCGCAAGCGCGAGCGGAAGCAGTTCCAGCGGGTCGTCCGCGACGACGACCGGTGCGGCATCCACCACCGGTACGACGTCGACGAGCGGTTCCGGCTTCGTCACGATCGCGGATGTCGCTGCGATGACCATGACGGCGAGCATCGCCGAGGCCGACATCGCCTCGGTGACCGTCGGCCAGGTCGCGACGGTCACCTTCCCGGCCCTCCCGACGGCGACCGCGACGGCGAAGGTCACGGCGATCTCGCCGACGGCGACGGCGAGCAACTCGGTCGTCACCTACGCGACGACGATCACGCTGGATACGATCCCACCAGGGTTGCGGCTCGGCCAGACGGCGAACGTGTCGATCGTCACCGCCAGTTCGAAGGCCGACTCCCTCTACATTCCGACCGCCGCGATCACCACAGTGAACGGCGTCTCGACGGTGAAGGTCGTCGCAGCCGACGGCACGACGTCGACGAAGACCGTCACCCTCGGGGTGGTCGGGGATGCGGGCACCGAGATCACGACCGGGCTCACGGCCGGCCAGACCGTCGTCATCGGAACGATCGCGGCGACGACCGGCACGACGGGAACCGGAGCTGGAACCGGAACCCGCGGTACCTTCGGCGGCGGCGGCACGGGGACCGGCGGCACGGGCGGAACAGGCACCGGCACCCGCGGCACCACCGGCGGATTCGGCGGGGGGAACTGATGTCGACCGGCACCGACACCCTGTCGGCCGGCAATGCTCCGGCAGCGTCATCCGAGGCTCTCGTGCTGCGCCTTCACGAGATCAACCAGGTCTACGGGGTCGGTGAGGCCGCAGTGCATGCCCTTCGCGGCATCGATCTCGAAGTCGCGGCCGGTGACTACGTCGCGATCATGGGGCCGTCCGGTTCGGGCAAGTCGACGCTGATGAACCTGCTCGGCTGCCTGGATGTCGCGTCGAGCGGCACCTACGAGCTCGCCGGCAATGATGTGCGCACCCTCACCGAGAAGGAGCTTGCGAGAGTGCGCAATCGCGAGATCGGCTTCGTCTTCCAGTCGTTCAACCTCGTGCCGCGGATGTCGGCACTCGCGAACGTCGAACTGCCCCTCGTCTATGGCGGCATCCGCAGCGCGGAGCGCCGACGACTCGCTCTCGAGGCACTCGACATGGTCGGGCTCGCCGACCGAGCCGACCATCAGCCGCAGGAGCTCTCCGGCGGCCAGCAGCAGCGCGTCGCGATCGCGCGGGCGCTCGTGACGTCGCCGACCCTCGTGCTCGCGGACGAGCCGACCGGAAACCTCGACAGCGAGTCGACGGAGGAGATCCTCTCGATCCTCGACTCGCTCGCCTCCGCCGGGCGCACGATCGTGATCATCACGCACGAGGCGAACGTCGCCGAGCGTGCCCACCGGGTGCTCACCATCAGGGACGGACTCATCGTCAGCGACGCTCTCGGCGCCGGGCATCCCGGATTCACCGGCCAACGTGCGGCAGCGAACCTGGCGGACGCCGAATGAGCCTCTTCGAAATCCTGCGTTCGGCGATGCGCGGCGTGACGGCGAACAAGCTGCGCTCCGTGCTCACGCTGCTCGGTGTCACGATCGGCGTCGGCTCGGTCATCCTCCTGCTTGCCGTCGGAAACGGCTCGGCCCAGACCGTGCAGAACGCGATCACGAGCCTCGGGACCAACACGCTGACCGTGCGGGCCAACCAGGCCGGCGGCGGAGGGGGTGCGGGTGGCGGAGGCGCCGCAGCGACGACCACCGCCTCGACAAGCGTGCGGACGATCACCACGAAGGTGAGCGACCAGCTCGCCGCCTCCGGGCTCGGGCATGTGAAGGAGGTGGTGCCGCAGGCGAGCACGAGCCTCACCGTCTCATCGACGAGCGTCTCGTCGACCGGCATCTCGATCATCGGAACCACGGCCGGCTACTTCGACGTCTCGACGGCGAAGGTCGCCTCCGGAAGCGCCTTCACGACAGCGGATGTCACGACCTCCGCAAAAGTCGCCGTGATCGGTTCCGAACTCGCGACGACGCTCTTCCCCACGTCATCGGCGCTCGGGCAGTCCATCTCGGTGGCCGGCACGCCGTTCTCCGTCGTCGGCGTCCTCGCAACCCAGTCGAGCTCCGGATTCACCGATCCGAACACGGTGGTCATCGCGCCCATCACCCGCATCCAGAAGTCGTATACCGGGTACGGCGCCGTCAGTTCGCTGACGGTCGAGGCCACAAGCTCGGATGCCGTCACGGCCGCCCAGGGCGAGGTCACCGTGATGCTCAACCAGCTGCTCGGCGTCACCGACATCGCCAACGAGCCATTCACCGTCACCAACCAGAGCACACTCCTCGCCACCGCGGCGGCGAGCGCGACCAGCTTCACCGTGCTGCTCGGAGCCGTCGCGGCGATCAGCCTGCTCGTCGGCGGGATCGGGGTGACGAACGTCATGCTCGTCACCGTGACGGAGCGCACGCGGGAGATCGGGATCCGGAAGGCGCTCGGCGCGACGCGCGGGGCCATCCTCGGGCAGTTCCTCGCCGAAGCCGCGACGCTGACCCTGCTCGGCGGGGTGCTCGGCGTCATAGGCGCCGTGATCGGAAGCCAGTGGCAGATCAACGGCACCCAACCGGTGATCCTCGGCTACTCCATCCCGCTCGCCCTCGGGGTATCCGTCGCGATCGGCGTGTTCTTCGGCGTCTATCCGGCCGCGCGGGCGGCATCCATGCGTCCGATCCAGGCGCTCCGAGCGATCTGATCCTGTTCCATCCACAAGAAAGCGAAACTCATGTCCGATACCACTCCCCCGGCCGCACCATCAGCGCCGGCTCCACAGCAGGCGCCCAAGCTGGCAGCCACACCAGTAGCACCGAGCACGTTCCGACGCCTGATCACCCCGGCGCTCGCCGTCGTCGCCGCTCTCGCGATCGGACTCTTCGTCGGCATCCTGATCAGCCACGCCGGTGCGGGTGGCACGACCGCGACGGGACAGGTGGCGCCGGGCACCTTCGGCGGCGGTGCTGGCGGCGGCGGAACGGGAACAGGGGCCGGAGGCGGCTTCACCGCGGGAACGATCGAGTCGATCGACGGCTCGACGATCACCCTCAAGCTGGCGGACGGGTCGACCGTCAAGGTCACCTCGAGCTCCGCCACGACGGTGACGAAGGCCGCCACTGCAACGGTGAGCGCCCTCAAAGCCGGCGAGAGCATCACCGTGGTCGGAACAAAGGATGCGAGCGGAAACGTCGCTGCGACATCCGTCTCCGAGGGCAATCGCGGATTCGGCGGGCGTGGCGCCCCTGCCGCGGGCTGACAGCAGCCACAGCCCGCTCATCGCACTCTGCGGCCACATCGAGCCGCTCCATACGAATTACATAGCATCTCTTGGAAGTCTCACGACATGAGGATCTCGCGTCCCCTGGTGATCAACGGTGTTCTCGCCGCCGTGGTCGTCGGGGCTCTGGTCGGTGGCGTGCTGCTGCTGCACCCGTTCGGAACGACCTCGGTCGCAAGCACAGCGGATTCCGGCCTTGTGCAGCTCACCGGCACCGTGCAGCAGGGCGTGGTGAGCAGCACCATCGCAACGACCGGCTCCATTTCTCCCGTGCGTGAGGCGACCGCGTCGTTCGCCGTCTCCGGGAAGATCGCTTCCGTCGCGGTCGCGGTGGGGCAGACCGTGGCGGCCGGGCAGGTGGTCGGCACCATCGATCCGTCCGCGCTCGACGCGGCGCAGGCATCCGCGTACGCACAGCTGATCAGCGCGAATGCCGCCCTTGCGACCGCCGAGAGCTCGACGACGACCACGGCGACTGCGACTACTGCAAGCTCCACTTCGCGCACTGCGGGAACCGGCGGTTCGGGTTCCTCTGGATCCTCGGGTTCCTCTGGCACGTCGGGTTCCTCTGGCACGTCTGGCTCCTCGGTTTCCTCTGGCACGTCGGCCGCCGCGAGTGCCGCCCAGCTCCTCACTGCGAAGACCCAGGTGCAGGCGGCTCAGGCGAGCTACACCAACGCGACGAATGCGCTGGCCGATGCGACGCTCGTGGCCCCCATCGCCGGGGTCGTCGTCTCGGTGGGCGGGTCGGTCGGGTCATCCACCCAGGCGGGAAGCGTGTCGGATCTCGTCACGCCGACCGGGACATCCTCGAGCACCGGCGGTTCCGCCGCTTTCGTGACCATCGCCGACACCTCCTCGCTGACCGTCACGGCGAACGTCGCGGAGACGGATATCGCGGCCGTCACCGTCGGACAGGCCGCGACCGTCAGCTTCCCAGCACTCAGCACCGTGTCGGCCCCGGCGAAAGTGACAGCCATCGCGCCCACCGCGTCGGCGAACAACTCGGTGGTCAGCTATCCGACGACCATCACCCTCGACACGATCCCGGCAGGCCTGCGGCTCGGACAGACCGCATCGGTCACCATCACGACGAAGACCACCACGGGCAGCGTGCTCTACGTTCCGACCGCCGCGATCACCACGGTGAACGGCGTTTCGACGGTGAAGGTCGTCGCGAACGGCACGACTACGGTCCACACCGTGACCCTCGGAATCGTCGGCGATGTCGGCACGCAGGTGTCGTCCGGGCTGAGTAGGGGCGAGACTGTTGTGATCGGATCGGTCTCCTCGACGCCGTCGACGACGACGAATCCGCGATTCGGACGCTTCGGCGGCGGGGGCGGATTCGGCGGCGGGGGCGGATTCGGCGGCGGCGCTGGTGGCGTCGGAACAGGTGGCGCGGGCAGACCCGGCGTCGGCGGCGCTGGCGGAGGCGGCGGTAACGGAGGCGGCGGGGCCAATGGCTGAGAACACAGCGGCTGAGAACACAGCGGCTAAGAGCACAGCGGCTGAGAACACACGTGGGCGGCAGCACCAAGAGGAAGAGACACGATGACCGACGACGATACGACTCCCCCGGCAGCAGAATCGGCGACGACTCCGCCGGTCGCGCATCCCGCAGCCTCGGCTGTGTCGGCCGGGGCTGTGTCGGCCGGGGCAGTGTCGACCGGGGCAGTGTCGACCGGGGCAGGATGGAAGCGTCTGGTTACCCCGGTTCTCGCCGTGGTCGCCGCGCTCGTCATCGGACTCTTCGGCGGCATCCTCATCGGTCAGGCCACCTCACACACCCAGGCGACCGGATTCACCCGCCCGGGCGGCGTTAATGGTGGAAACGGCGGATTCGGCGGCGGCGCCCTCGGCGGTGCCGGAGGCAACGGACAGCAGGGCGGCGGCGGTCAGGGCGGCGCGCTGCAGGGCGGCCAGAACCGCACTCCCGGCGACTTCGAGAACCTCACGACGGGCACCATTCAGTCGATCGACGGAACCACGATCACGCTCAAGCTGCCCGACGGCTCGACCGTGAAGGTCTCGACCTCGGCGACGACGACGGTCACGAAGACCTCGAAGGCCACCGTCGGCGACCTGAAGTCCGGCGAGAGGATCGTCGTGCGCGGGGCGAAGGGCAGCGACGGAAGTGTGGCTGCGACATCCGTCACCGAGGGCCAGGGTGGCTTCGGCGTGCGCCCCGGCGGCACCGTCCCGGGCTCAGGCACCGGCACCAACGGCTGACCCGCGCTCACCCGATCGGCATCGCTCCACCACCATCCCTCCCCTCAGCACCGCTCGCGCCGACACCCCGCAGCCCCCTCCCCCCTCCAAAAACGCAGGAGATGCTGCCGAATTCGAGCAAATGCGGCACTTTTTGCTCGCCAGGACGAAATACTCCTGCGTTTTCAGAGGGGAGGAGCGCGCCGGAACGTGGATGTCGCACCCCGATGTCACCGTCAGCGCGGCGGATCGCCAGGCAAGAGCGGCACGTCGGTCGCCGCGGGACGGTGGCGCGCGCGACAATGTATCCGTGACCGTCATCCAGCCAACCCTCGACCTGTGGGATGAGCCGGCGCCCGACCATCGCGATCGCATCGTCGCGCGGTCGGCCGATCGGGTCGCCTGGCTGAGGGCGCGCAGCCGCGGGGTGACGGCGACGGATGTCGCGAGGCTCTCGAGTCCACGGTCGATCAGGGCCGTCGCCCTCGACAAGGTGCACGGCAGCGGATTCGGCGGAAACGCGTACACCGACCACGGTCGAGCCCGTGAGCCGGAGATCGCCCGCTGGGTCGAGCAGCGCTACGGCATCGCTCCGAGCGACGCGCTGTTCCATGCCGCCGGTGAGACCGAGCACCTCGCCACGCCCGATGGAGTGTCGAAGCCCGGATCCGGCCCGCTCGAGCTCGCAGAGATCAAGACGACCAAGTCATCCTGGCGTTCGATCCCGCGGTCCTATCTACGCCAGGTCTGGTGGCAGCAGTACGTCCTCGGGGCGGAGCGCACGCTTCTCGTCTGGGAGCAGCATGACGCGTTCGTGCCGATCGCCGGGGATCCGAAGTGCCGCTGGATCGACCGGGACGAGAACGAGATCTTCGTGCTCGTGCATCTCGCCGACCAGGTGCTCGAGATGGTGCGGCGAGAGCGCCGCTGACCCGGTTCTCCGAAGGGCGAGCGACAGCCCGAGCGCGACGAGCCAGCCGAGGGCGACCGTGGTCGCCACGAGTTCGAGCCGGCTGCCGAAGCCCTGCTGGAAGTGCGCGAGCGAGAGGATGCCGCCCGCCCCCGACACGACGGCGACGACGACCGCTGCGGCGAGCGACATCCGCGCGATCCCCCGGTGCCCGCGGGCGAAGGCCACCTGCACCATGGCGACGCAGGCCGCCGCGAACGCGAGCACCGCGATGGACGTGTGGATGAAATCCTGCCAGGTGAAGGTCGCGCCCTCCGGCACCGGGCATCCGGGCGTGCAGGTCACCTGTGAGGCGACGAGGAAGAATCCGGATGAGATCCAGAGCGAGACGGCGGGCGTCCAGACGGCGAGCCAGCGCACCCGCGATCGCAGATCCCGACCCGGGAGTGCGATGAGGGATGCCCCGGCGACGATGAGGAGAAGTGCCACTTCGAACCAGCGGGCGGTCGGGAGGTCGGGCGCGCCGAGCTCGCTGACGTACACGTCGTGGCCGACGGAGAGCCGCAGCATCCAGATGATCACGAGCGCCGAGAACACGAACCCACAACCGAACATCGCCCCGATTCGAACGGGTATCCGGCTGCCACTCACGTCATGAATAGTAAGGCGTTCTCATAGTTTGCTTCCAGTTGACACCGCCGAAACACCGGCGAATCATTGGCGGGCTTTACTGATCGCATGACCACGATGCGAGCAATGGTGATCGCGGCCACGGGGGGCCCAGAAGTTCTCTCGATGGCTGACGTTCCGAGACCGACGAGAATCAACGCCGAGGTGCTGGTGAAGATCATGTCGGCCGGGGTGAATCCGATCGACGCGAAGACGCGTGCGGGCGGGGGGACGTCGGCCGAGATCCCGTCCTATCCGGCGATCCTCGGTCGGGATTTCAGCGGGGTGGTCATCGAGGGTCCCTACGAGGCCTGCGCGATCAAGCCCGGCGACGAGGTCTTCGGCATGGTCGCCGTTCCGCGCACTCCCGGCACCTACGCGGAGTACGTCAGCGTTCCGCTGATGAATGTCGCCCGCAAGCCACCACGGCTCTCCCACACCGAGGCCGCAGGGGTTCCGCTCGCAGCCCTAACGGCGTGGGGCATGATCGTCGACGTCGCGAAAGCGCACGAGGGCCAGAAGATCCTCATCCATGCCGGTGCCGGTGGAGTCGGGCACTTCGCCGTGCAGTTCGCCGCCTACTTCGGAGCGCACGTCATCGCGACCGGCTCGCAGCGCAATGCGAGCTGGCTGCGCGAACTCGGTGCAGCGGAGGTCATCGATTACGGGACGACCCGATTCGAGGACGTGCTGAGCGGAGTGGATGTCGTCGCCGACCTCATCGGCAACGTGCACGACAACACGGGCACACGCTCCCTGAAAGTACTTCGCCTCGGAGGCCTCGTCATCTCCCTGCCGACCGGCGGCTGGCCGACCCTCGTCGCGGATGCCTCAGCCGCCGGTGTGCGTGCGACGACCTACAAGGTCTCGGACGACGGGTCCACCCTCGCCGTCATCGCCCGCTTGCTCGACTCCGGCGACGTGCGCGTGCACGTCGACCAGGTCTTCGGCTTCGACCGGATCGCGGATGCCCACGCCGCAATTGAGGGCGGCCACACCCGCGGAAAACTCGTGGTCACCGTGTCGGAACTGACCTAGAGGATCTGCTCCCGGATGAAGTCGTGGTTGAGCTCCTCGGCGACCATGAACTTCTTCTCGCCGACCGTGACGAATCCGTTCTTCTCGTAGAACCGATTCGCGCGGGCATTCAGCTGGCTGACCCCGAGCCACATCGCGGCGGCCCCGCTCTCCCGCGCCGCCGAGATGGAGTGGGCGATGAGCTGCGCGGCGAGGCCCGAGCCGTGCTCTGCAGCGCGCGCATAACACTTGCTCAGCTCTACCGTCGGCCGGGTGGTGAGTGCGGCCATG
>JANYGT010000274.1 GCA_025362355.1 Lacisediminihabitans sp.
GGCGGCCGGGGATCGGGTCGTCGGTGCGACAGTCAACGTCGGCGGGCGACTCGTCGTCGAGGTGACCCGGGTCGGTGCCGATACTGAGCTGTCGCGCATCGCGCGGATGGTCGAGGCTGCGCAGACCGGCAAGGCGGAAGCCCAACGGCTCGCCGACCGGGTATCTGCCGTCTTCGTGCCCATCGTCATCGGTCTCGCCGTAATCGCCTTCCTTGGCTGGCTGGTCTTCGGTGGGTCGGTCGAGGCGGCATTCACGGCCGCAGTGGCGACCCTCATCATCGCCTGCCCGTGCGCTCTCGGCCTCGCGACACCGACCGCGCTGCTGGTCGGGACGGGACGTGGCTCGCAACTCGGCATCATCATCCGTGGTCCGCAGGTGCTCGAGCAGACCCGCGCCGTCGACACCATCGTGCTCGACAAGACGGGCACCATAACGACGGGAAGAATGACGGTGCGCGAGGTCACCGCCGTCAACGGCACGTCGAAGGCAGACCTTCTTCGGGCCGCCGCGTCGGTCGAGCACGGCTCCGAGCATCCCGTCGCCCGAGCGATCGTGGCCAATGCCGGCACGCTGGGTATCGAGCCGGCGAGTGCCGAGTCGTTCAGCAGCCACGCCGGCCACGGTGTTCAGGCGCTCGTCGATGGCCGGATGACCCTCGCCGGTCGTTCGAGCTGGCTCGGCGAAGACTGGGCGATCCCGGTATCGCCTGCCGTGGAAGCGCGGGTGACCGCGGGCGAACTGAGCGGTGAGACCGTCACGGTCATCGCCTGGGACGGCCAGGTGCGCGGCGTCATCACTGTCGGCGACACGGTCAAGGCCACGAGCGCCGACGCCATCCGCCGATTCCGCGCCCTCGGGCTTCGACCCATCCTGCTCACCGGGGACAACGCCGGCGCCGCCCGCGATGTCGCCGCCGCGGTCGGTATCGACGAGGTGCACGCCGCGGTCACTCCGCAGGGAAAGCTCGACCTCATCCACGCGCTGCACGCCGAGGGTCGTGTCGTTGCGATGGTCGGCGACGGCGTCAACGACTCCGCCGCGCTGGCAGCCGCAGACCTCGGGATCGCCATGGGCGGCGGAACGGATGCGGCCATCGCCGCGAGTGACATCACCGTCGTCAGCGGCGACCTGCTCGTCGTCGCTGACGCGGTCCGGCTGTCCCGTCGCACGCTCGGCGTGATCAAGGGCAACCTGTTCTGGGCCTTCGCCTACAACGTCGCAGCCATTCCGATCGCGATGCTCGGACTCCTGAACCCGCTTCTCGCGGGCGCGGCGATGGCCTTCTCGTCTGTTTTCGTCGTCACCAACAGCCTGCGGCTGCGACGGTTCGCCCCGTCCGCCAGGCCCGGAGCAAGCTGACAGGGGAGCGGGATACCGTGAAGATGGAGGGAGGTGGTCTGGTGAGTGTCATCGCGCTGCGTCATGCACTCCTCCGCCCGACCGCGCTTCGCCGTATGCTGCTGCTCGCGGCCCTGATCCCCGCGATCGTCGTCGGGCTGCTCGCGATGCACACCGTCGCCTCCGGGATGACGGGTCACGCCGACCCCGCGATGACGGGGATGGCCATGGGGGACGGGCAGTCCGCCGGTGCTGCGGCGGCCCACCAGCATCCACTTCCAGAAGTCGCGACGCTCACCGGCACGCCCGGCGATCCAGGGCACGCGATGGCCGCGATGACTTGCATTCTCGCGCTGCTCGTCACGACGATTCTTCTGGTCATCGGGCGACAGCTCCCCGGCTTCTCGTTCGGACCATGCGGTCGGCCGGCACTCAGCCCGATGGTCGCTTTCGCCGCACTGGCAGTCGGCCGTCCCCCCGATCTCACCGTCCTCTCCATCAGCAGAGTCTGATTTCGACAGCCCGATCAGGGCGCCGCCGACATCACCCACCCAACCTGATAGGAA
Organism: Lacisediminihabitans sp.; assembly: GCA_025362355.1. Taxonomy (GTDB): domain Bacteria; phylum Actinomycetota; class Actinomycetes; order Actinomycetales; family Microbacteriaceae; genus Lacisediminihabitans. The sequence continues at coordinate 1,906 of JANYGT010000274.1, forward strand.
GCACAAGCATGTCCAAAATTCGCAACACACTCGCCATCGCGGCGATTCTCGCAACCACTCTGACGCTCGCGGCCTGCTCGTCAGGCTCTACACCGGGCGGCTCACAGGGCACCGGCACATCGGCGAGCCAGAACGCAGGCTCTGGCTCACACAACGATGCCGACGTCACGTTCACCATGAGCATGGTGCCCCACCACTCGCAGGCCGTCGACATGGCCGACACGATCCTCAAGAAGACCGGGATCGACAGCCGGGTCACCGCTCTCGCCACGAAGATCAAGGGCGAGCAGGCTCCGGAGATCACGAGCATGAAGTCGTGGCTCGACACCTGGGGAACGCCGACTTCGAGCATGTCCGGAATGTCCGGCATGGATTCCGGAACGGGAATGATGTCGGATTCGGACATGAACGCTCTGGATGCCACCACCGGGCTCACCGCATCGAAGCTGTTTCTCCAGCAGATGACCCAGCACCACCAAGGGGCCATCGGCATGGCGAAAACGGAGATCAGCAAGGGAAAGAACTCCGACGCTCTCACCCTCGCGAAGAACATCGTGAAGAGCCAGAGCGCCGAGATCACCGAGATGCAGACCCTGCTGAAGTCGCTCTAGCCGCTCTAGTTGGTCGCCGGGCTCAGGCGCCGGCCGTCAGGCTCCTGAGCTGATCGAGGGCTTCGCGGATGCACTCCGCGAAGCTCTCGGGAGCGCCCTCGCCGATCCAGGTTTCGAACCCGATCCTGAAGACCGTCACGCCGGTTTCGGCGGCGAGCCCGGCAACCGGATCGGGCACCCCCCGTTCGCGGAGCGCTTCCGCTGCGGCGCCGGCAAGGGTCGCCATCTTGAGGAGCTCGCGTTCCTGAAGGCCCGGATTCGCCGCGATCACCGCTGCCCGACGCCGGGAGAACTCGCGGTCGGCGAGAAGATCCGCGACTCCCTCCATCGCGGCGCTGACGGTCTCCATCGGCTTCATCGTCGCCGGGGAAGCCGCGATCGCCGCAAGCACGAAGTCCTGCAAATCGCCGGCGCCGAAAAACAGCACCTCTCGCTTGTCCGCGAAATAACGGAAGAATGTGCGCTCGGTGACGCCGGCACGCTCGGCGATGTCGGAGGCGGTCGTCTGCTCGAATCCCTGCTCGGCGTACAACTCCATCGCGCTCTTCATGAGGCGCCCGCGCGCATCCGGCTTCCATCGTCCCACCGGTTCATTCTAGTGATGTCGGCCACTGACATCAGGTGCTATCGTGATGACAGTAACTGACATCAATGGCCCGGCTACTGAAGCCGGCCGCGAAAGAGAACTGACTCATGCGCATATTCGTCACCGGAGCATCCGGATGGATCGGCTCGGCGGTCGTCGCCGAACTCCTCGAGGCCGGCCATGAGGTCGTCGGTCTCGCGCGGTCGGATGATGCGGCCGACGCCGTCACCGCCACGGGGGCCATAGTTCAGCGGGGCAGTCTCGACGACCTCGACAGCCTGCGAGCCGGCGCCGAATCAGCGGATGGTGTCATCCACCTCGGGTACAAGCACGACTTCTCCGACATGGCCGGTGCCGGCCGCACCGAGCGCGCCGCGATCGGTGCACTCGGCGACGTGCTCGTCGGCTCCGGCAGGCCGTTCCTCTTCGCCTCCGGGGTGGCCGGACTCGCCCCCGGTCGACTGGCCACCGAGCGGGACATCGTTCCGTGGAGCGGTGCGGACTCGCCACGGGGCGGCGCAGAAGCGCTTGCGTTCGAATACGTCGAACGCGGCGTGAGGTCGGTCGCCCTGCGGTTCTCTCCCACCGTGCACGGCGAGGGTGACCACGGCTTCGTGTCGACGATCGTCGGCATCGCCCGTACGGCGGGAGTGTCGGGATACGTCGGGGACGGGTCCAACCGCTGGCCGGCGGTGCACCGACTCGACGCTGCCCGGATGGTTCGACTTGCCCTCGAGAAGGCACCGGCCGGCGCTATCGTGCACGCCGTCGGCGAGGAGGGCGTCGCGGCCCGCGACATCGCCGGGGCCATCGGGCGGGGCCTCGCACTTCCCGTCACGTCGGTCGCCCCCGACGACGCCGCAGCCCACTTCGGCTGGATGGGCGCGTTCTTCGCCCTGGATGTTCCGACATCCAGCGCGCTCACCCGGGAGCTGCTCGGGTGGACGCCGAGCCATCCCGGCCTGCTCGACGACCTCGAGGCCGGATACTACTTCCGCTCGTAGGCAGATCAGACGCGAACGAAAAAGGACACGGGGCCGACTGATCGGCCCCGTGTCCTTCGCCTTCGACCTAGGCCTGGGAGGTGCGGCGGCGAACCACCGCGGCCCCGACGAGGATCATCATCACCAGGGCGATCACGCTGATCAGGCCCCAGCCGGTGGCAGACCCCGGGCTCACGGCCCGTGCACCCGAGACGAGTTGCATCGAGCCGTCCGCGAGCTGGCCGCTTCCGCTCTTCAGCGTTCCCATCCCGGTGTCGAGCTTCGCGGCCCCGGTCTGGAGATCGCCGGCGCCCGTCGCGAGACGTCCCGTGCCGGTGGCGAGGGACGAGGCGCCGGCAGCGAGCCCGGTGGTGCCGGTCGACAGCGTCGAGGCCCCGGCGTTCAGGTTGCCGGTACCGGCCGAGAGATCGATCGCGCCGGCCAGGAGTCGCTGGCTCGCGTTGGTCGCCTTCGATGCTCCGGCGGCAAGCGATGTGGAGCCGACCGACAGCGAGTCCGCGCCGGAGGCGAGGGAGGCTGCGCCGCTCGCCGCAGCGAGAGAGCCGTCAGACAGCGCCCCGGCACCCGACGACAGTGCAGAGGTTCCGGTGAAGACGGAGTGCGCGCCGGCCGAGACGGATGCTGCGCCGAACGAGAGTGACGCAGCGCCGGCCGAGACCTGCTGGCCGCCGGTACTGACAGCGGCCGCCCCGGGGAGCACCTGCGTGTCGAGCGCGGCGTTCAGCTGCTGCAATCCCGACGCGACACTCGTGGCTCCGGCCAAGAGGCCGACTCCGGGAGCGGAGATAGCCCCCTGGGTCTGAGCGACACCGTTCGAGGCTCCGACGACGTACTGCTGGAGGCCCGTGGTCTGCGCTTTGACGCCATCGGCGAGCGAGGTGAGGGTCGCGACATCGTTCGCGTTCAGGGTGTATCCGACGGGAAGGCTGTGGAGGTAGGCCGAAAGGGACCCGGCGTTCGACACGGTCGGTGTCGCGAGAGTCGCGGCATCCCCGAGGGCCCCCGCGATGCCGGCGAGTCCGGTGGAGACGCTGCTGATACCGCCCTGCACGCTTCCTGCACCGGCCGCGAGCAGACCGGAGTTGGATCGGACGGACTGGATGCCCGCAGCGAGCGCGCTCGATCCGCTCGCAAGCTGCGCGGCCCCGGTGGCAAGCCCCGCGGCGCCGGCCGAGACCGACTGTGCCCCGGCATCCAGTCCCTTTGTTCCCGCCGTCAGCCTAGATGCGCCGTCGGCAAGCGACTTGGCCCCCGTCGCGATGCTCGCGGTGCCGGCGGAGAGGGAGTGGGCGCCCGCTGAAACGGACCCGGCTCCCGTCGCGGCGGTATTCGCGCCGGTCGTGAGGGTTGCGAGTCCGGTGCCGAGTTCTGCGGCTCCCGCCTTCAACGTCGCGGCCCCCGCGTCGAGAGAGCCGGCGCCGACCAGGAGGCTCTTGGCACCGGTATCCGCACGGCTGGCTCCGCTTGCGAGCAGCTGCGCCCCCGAGTCGGCCGCCTCCGCTCCGGCCTTCAGGTCAGCCGCGCCCTTCGCGAGAGCGGTGGCGCCGGCGGCGAGCTTTCCGGATCCCGCCTTCGCCGTGCTCACGCCGGCCGAGAGTTTGTAGGCACCGTCGGCCAGGGCGCCCGTCGTCGACAGGAACAACAGCAGCAGTCCGATGAGGAGAACCGCGAGAGCGGCGATGGCGGCGTGAAGACCGCGGTGTCTGTGCGGTCTGGCGAGCGTGGGAAATGTGGTCATGAAAGGTCCTCTGAAAGCGTGAGCCCGCGACGAACGTCACGGATGCGGTGATGGAAACGACGACCAGCGGCCCGATTCGGCTGCGAGGGCTTCGCTGAGCGGTCGTGAAGGGACGCCGATGATGATCGGCCTGAGGATGCTGGTGTGCGCTAGCCGGTCGGAAGGATCTTTGCGACTCGGAGCTGCGGGATATCCATTGTGTTTCTTGTCCTCCTTGACAATGACAATGACTGCGAACGCGGGAGTTCGACTCTGGCCGGGAGCCGGTTCACCCGAGGGTGGGGGTGCACCGACCCACAGAAGGGATGGGGTGACGGTAGCACCTGATGAAATCATCAACTAATGTCGGGCGAATGTCTGTAGAGACATCCAGCAATGTGAGCGTTCCTCTGACGGTGTTTGGACGATCCCCACAGAAAGCCGTGTCAGCGAGCTCGCTGCACTTGGAGCCGAAGCCAGGTCGCGAACGAGTCGATCTGCTCGTCGACCGCCGTTCGGATGTCGCGGCTGAACGGCACATCCTCGTGCACGGCGTTGATCACGAATCGTCCGGCGACGCGATCAGATCGCGCATCCACCTTGCCGATCAGCCGGTCACCGTGAAGGATCGGCAGCGCGAACTGCCCCCAGATGCGCCGGCTCGCCGGCTTGTACATCTCGAGCGCGTAGTCGAACTCGAACAGTCGGGCGACACGCTGCGGGTCGGTCATGAGCCGGTCGAATGGCGAGAGGAGGGTCGTTCTCCCCTCGAAAGATCGGTCTAGCTGCGCGGGATCGACTCGCCAGCGCCCCGGTACGCCCTCGATCGCCGCCGGCTCCCCGACGGGAACCACTCCGTGGAGCTCGGTCGGCGAGACGGCGATGCTGTCCCTCATGATGCCGCAGGCGGCGAGAAGTCGCTCACTCCGGATACGGCGCGCAGCGTCGGCCGGAACCTCCGGCACCGGGCGGAGGACCCGCTCGGTGAGATCCCACACGCGAAACCGGCCAACCCGGCCGACGACCGCGAGCGCTCCGCTCATGTGAAGACAGTCGAGCATCTGCGTCACGTTGCGGTTGTTGTTCCAGCCCGTCGACGGCCACGGGGCGACAGCCTCATCCGGGATCTCCCGCGAGGTCTGCGGTCCGTCATCCGCGATGCGATCGAGGATGCTGCGGGCGAAGTCCGCGTTGTCGTCCATCCAGCCGCGGGCACCCGTGCGATCCGCCCAGGTGCCCATGCCGGCGAGATAGAGGCCGAGGTCTGACATCGGGTGCAGCATCCACCCCCGCTCGAAGAGCTGCCCGGATGCGAGCGCCCGTTCCAGGTCGCTCGGTCGATACGACGACCCGAGGCGCGACCAGGCGACGTGGTCGGCGGCCGGTTCCACCGTGGTGGTGAGTTCGACCCGCAGCATCCCGAGGGCGCCGACCATCCCGACGAGATCGTCGGGTCGGGAGGCGTCGCTCGGACCGACCTCGCGCGGGTCGGCGTCGAGCAGCGCGGCGCGCACGGCGATCCGTCGTGCTTGCTCGCGGGTCAGGGTGTGTGTTGCCACGACACCACCGTATTGCCGGCCTCCGACGTCGCAGCCGCTCCGAGCATCCACTTCCCGTTTTTCCAACCACCGACTTACGCGCACAGGTAGATGGTTGGGATATTCGCAAGCGGATGCATCCACCACGGAGTTCGGTGACCATCGCGCTGTTCTGACACGGCGGTGGTTGCAGAACGCCGCGGTGGATGTCATGACTGTGCCCGGCGCCCGAACGCTGCCGTGCCGCGCTCCGCCGACCCGCACCGTGCCGTGCTGTGATCCGCCGACCATAACCCGCCGCGCATGCCTAACACCGACGGCTCACCGCGCGGTGATCAGCGCGTGCAGATGGCGTTCACTACACGCTGTACAGTGACACTGTACGCATCACGATGTCCGGTGGTGTCGTAAGAAGCACAAGGGAGTGGTCGCCATGATCAGCAGGATCGCGATCGTCGGCGCCGGCGCGAATGGTGCCGGAATCGGCGCAGATCTGACCAACGCAGGCCTTGACGTCACCCTCATCGAACAGTGGCCGGCACACGTACACGCGATGCGCACGACCGGCCTGCGGGTGAACACCCCTGACGACAGCGTTCTGACCCGGGTATCGGCCTTCGACCTGTTCGAGGTCGCGACGATGCGGCAGAAGTTCGACCTGGTGTTCGTGCTCGTCAAGGCCTACGACACGCGCTGGGCGTGCGAGCTCATCAAGCCCTTGGTAGCCGACGACGGCGTCGTCGTCGGTCTGCAGAACGGAATGGAACTGGATGTCATCGCCGACGTCTTCGGGAGAGATCGCACCCTCGGCGCCGTCATCGAGGTCTCGGCCAACATGTTCGACCCCGGCATCGTCAACCGGCAGAGCGCCCATGACCGCTCCTGGTTCGCGCTCGGCAGCATCGACCCGCGCGCGAAGCACCGGGAAGTCGAAGTCGCGGCGATCCTGGCCAACGCCGGCACCGTCGAGTTGAGCGACCACATCCGCTCGTCCAAATGGATGAAGCTCGTCGTGAATGCCGCAGAGCTGGTGCCGTCGGCGATTCTCGGACTGCCGCTCGCGGAGGCCGTGCGAACTCCTGGGATGCGCGAGTTCATGCATGGCGCCGGGCTTGAAGCCGCGCGTGCGGCCATTGCATCCGGAAGTCGGCTGGTCTCGATCTTCGGGCTCCGAGACCTCGATTTCTCGTCACCCGAGGGCGTCGTCGACCAATTCTTCGACAGGGTGCTCGAGCATTTCACGCTGCCGGATACGAGGACGACCGTGCTGCAGGACTGGATGAAGGGCAGGCGAAGCGAGGTCGAGCAGATCAACGGGCTCGTGGTGAGTGAACTCGCTCGGATCGGAGAGGATGCCCCGCTCAACTCGATCACCGTCGAGGTCGCTCTGCGCATCGAATCCGGCGAGATCGAGCCCGGTCCGGCAAATGCCGAGCTACTGCTGAAGAACACGTCGAGAGTGTGAACCAGCGCCGAATTCCGTCCCAAATCCGATTCGTTATCGAAACCACTTGTGAACACTCTCGGTATTTTGTAAAGTGACGCTCAACACATACTCGAAACACCGACGTTTTCGAGTGGCAAACATGGAGAAGACATGGCTGACGCAATGACGCGCGATGGGACGTCTCTGAAGAGTGCCCGTTTCAGCGTCTCCAAAGGCCTGATCACCATCGGCAGTGCTACCGTGCTTCTGTTCGTCGTCAGCGGGGTGCTCGCGCCGTCGAGCATCTCGCCGACCTCGCTATCCGGGATGCTGCCCATCGCCTGTGTGCTGGCCGTGGTCGGCCTCGGTCAGATGCTCGTCGTTCAGCAAGGGGGTATCGACCTCTCGGTGCCGGGCATGATGTCCCTCACGGTGGTGATCATCACCCACAATCCTGATGGCGACAACTCCAAACTCGTGCCGGCCATTCTGCTCGCCGTGATGTTCGCCATCATCGCCGGAATCGCGAACGGCCTGATGATCGGCGGTCTGCGCCTCAACCCGATCATCGCGACCCTGGGAACGAACGCTCTGCTCTACGGAGCCGACCTTGCCATCTCCGGAGGCCGCCCGCGCATCACGACGACTCTGCTGCAGTCGGTGACCGGGGGCCAGACCCTCGGAATCCCGAATGCGGTCTTCTTCGCGGTTGGCGCACTCATCATCGTGACCGTCGTCGTCAAGAAGACCGTCGCCGGTCGGCGCTTCGAGGCAATCGGGGCGAGCCCGGAAGCGGCGCGTGCGGTCGGACTGCGAGTGCGGCTGCACCAGACATCCGCCTATGTCTGGGCCCAGCTGCTGTATTGCCTCGCCGGCGTACTCATCGGCGGCATCACGGCCCAGCCATCGGCATTCGAGGGAGATGTCTTCCTCCTCCCCTCCGTCGCGGTCGTCGTGCTCGGCGGAACCTCGCTTCTCGGTGGTCGGGGTTTCCCGCTCGCCACTCTCATCGCCGCGGTCTTTCTTCAGCAACTCACCCAATTCGTGATCACGCTCGGGGTGTCGACGGCGATTCAGACACTTGTACAGGCCGCGGCACTGGCTGTCGGAGTATCTCTCTACACCGTGAACTGGGCGGCGATCTTCGCCAGATTCAGAGTCCGGTCCCGACCCGTCGTGTCATCGGCATGACCACTATCGGAAAAGAATTCGGCTTCCCGAGTCGAAAAAGCGTGACAGAGGCGTTGCGCATTAACAAGAGGAGAAAAGAAATGAAACCTCGCACCAAAATCACGAGCATCGTCGTGGCGGCAACCGCCGTCGTGATGGCTCTCGCAGGATGCAGCACAGCAGGAGGAACCGCCGGCGCCAACGGCGCAGGCGGCGCAGTGACGCACGTCGCGGGTGCCCCGTCCTGGTGTGGAACAAAGAAGATCTCGTTCGCTCTTCTCGATGGCTTCGGTGGTAACAGCTGGCGACTGGTGACGACTGCCTCGGGTAAGGCAGAGGCCGAGAAGTGCCCGAGTGTGACGAAGTTCTCCTACGCCGACGGTCAGGGCTCGACGGCGAAAGCCAGTTCAGACATCAAGGGACTGGTCTCGACCGGCGTCAGTGCGATGGTCGTCTTCCCGGATGCGGGACAGGCGGTTCTCCCGGCGCTCACCGCCGCTTACAAGGCCGGGGTCGTCACCGTGCCCTATCGCGTTTTTCCCGGTGGGAAAGCCGGTGTCAACTACGACAAGTGGATCGGAGACGATTTCGCGAACGACGGCAACAACTGGGCGGCCTGGATCAAGAAGAACGTGCCGACCGGAGGAAATATCCTCTTTCTCGGTGGTCCGGCTGGAAACAGCCAGAGCACCGCGGAGTACGACGCTCTGAAATCCAACCTCGGAAGCGATTACAAGTTCATCGGCGAGACTCCTTTCCAGCCTACGAACTGGGATCCGACCCTCACGCAGACTCTGCTGACGGCCGACATCGCGAAGTATTCGAAGATCGACGTGATCGTGTCCGACTTCGGACCGACCCTCGTCAGTTCTCTCCCGCTGTTCCAGAAGAGCGGACGGTCGATTCCGGCACTCGCCACCTCGGATGGAAATTCGCTGAGCTGCTTCTGGGAAGACAATCACGCCGCGAACCCGGACTTCAAGCTGATGACGGTGGCCACCGGTAACGACAATGTGCGTCTCGCCGTCGACTACGCCATCGCGAAGGCATCGGGCGGCAAGATCCCGACTGCCGATTCCTTCAAGGGTCCGATCTTCGAGGACTCGGTGAGCCAGGCGCCGCACGGTGTGCAGTGCGATAAGAGCCTTCCCGGGGATGTCTACCTGTCGGCCCAGATCCCGGGTACGACCCAGTCTGCTCTCGGCAAGTAGTTCGACAGAGCGACACCAGCTGAACCGCATCGATCTGGCCGCGACCACCTGTCGCGGCCAGATCGACGCCCAGAACGGCCGAACAGATTTGCAGAGGGCAGAACCGTGGATACCCAGACAGAGACCAGAACGACCGCCGAGGCGACCCTCGCGATGTCGAACATCTCGAAGTCCTATTCGGGCGTCGCGGCCCTCACAGACGTCTCCGTGGAGATCCGACCGGGGGAGGTTCACGCCATCCTCGGCGAGAACGGAGCCGGAAAGTCGACGCTGATGAATATCGCGTCGGGAGCGACCCAGCCCGACTCGGGCTCGATCGCCTTCGATGGACGGACGGTGGATTCCCTCAGCCCGAACATCGCGAGTCAGCTCGGTGTCGCCATCGTGCATCAGCACCCTGCGGTACTGGCAGACATGACGATCGAGGAGAACCTCCGGGTGGCCCTCCCGGCCTCGGTCTTCCCCCGCGGAGAGGCCGGGGCCGCGCTCGC
>JANYGT010000281.1 GCA_025362355.1 Lacisediminihabitans sp.
TGCCGAAGGTGCTTCGCGCACCGTTCACGCTGAAGAGTCTGCTTCGCGGATTCTGGGTCAACCCGCTGCGCTTCCCCGACTTCGGCTGGACTCTGCTCGGCCGCATCCTCGTCAATCTCGGCAACGCGCTCGGCACGACGCTTCTGCTCTACTTCATCGAGTTCGGTCTGAAGCGGCCGAAGACCGCGGAAGACGACCTGCTTGTGCTCACGGTCGTCTATCTGGTGTTCTTCATCGCCGCCGCCGTCGGCTTCGGCCGGCTGAGCGACAAGATCGGCCAGCGCAAGGTCTTCGTCTACGCCGCCGCCTACCTCCAGGCCCTCGCCGCACTTCTGCTCGCCCTCGTGCCGGACTACTCGATCGCGCTCGGAGCCGCCGGACTCCTCGGACTCGGCTACGGATGCTTCATGGCCGTCGACCAGGCCCTCGCCACCCAGGTGCTGCCCGACTCGCACACCCGCGGCAAGGATCTCGGCATCATGAACATCGCGACGGCGGTTCCGCAGGCGGTCGCTCCGCTCCTCGGTGCGTTCATCGTCGCGAGCTTCGCGTCAGCCGGTACCGGCTTCCAGGCCCTCTTCATCTGCGCTGCCGTCGCGGCGGCCATCGGCGGGCTCGCGATCATGCCGATCAAGAGCGTCAAGTAGCGTCTCACGACTGCGATTACCTCCCGGGAGTAAGGTCGTAGGCGTTCGTTTCCCGCCCTCGGAGGCCCCCATGTCGTCAGCCGACAGCACCATCACCGTCCAGGCCGCGCCGGTCAATCCGCGGTCCCGCGTCATCCTCGCCAGCCTCATCGGCACTTCAATCGAGTTCTACGACTTCTACGTCTACGCGACGGCCGCCGTTCTGGTCTTCCCCTCGCTCTTCTTCCCGACGCAGGCTCCTGCGACGGCGCTGCTCAGCTCGTTCGCCGTCTTCGGTGCGGCGTTCATCGGGCGTCCGCTCGGCTCGATCCTGTTCGGGCACTTCGGCGACCGGATCGGGCGCAAGGGAACGCTCATCGCCTCGCTGCTGACGATGGGGATCGCGACCCTGCTGATCGGATGTCTCCCGTCGGCACTCACGCCAGGCTGGGGCGTGCTCGCCCCCACCTTCCTCGTCATCCTGCGCTTCGCCCAGGGCATCGGGCTCGGCGGCGAGTGGAGTGGTGCTGCACTTCTCGCGACCGAGAACGCCCCGGCCGGCAAACGCGCGATCTACGGAACGTTCCCGCAGCTCGGCGCCCCGATCGGTTTCATCATCGCGAACCTGCTCTTCCTGCTGCTGAATGCGACGATGAGTCCGGCCGACTTCGCATCCTTCGGCTGGCGCATCCCCTTCCTCGCGAGCGCCGTGCTCGTGATCGTCGGCCTCTACGTGCGTTTCCGCCTGATCGAGACCCCGGCATTCACCCATGTCGTCGAGACGGGTGGCATCGCGCGCGTTCCGCTCGGTCGGGTCTTCCGCACGAGCTGGCGCCGACTCATCCTCGGCACCTTCATCATGCTGGCGACCTACGTGCTGTTCTATCTGATGACGACGTTCACGCTGACGTTCGGTACGACGGCGAGGACGGTGAAGGATGCCGCTGCCGCAGCATCCGCCGCCGGAAAGCCCTTCGTTCCTTCGGCATTCATCCCCGGTCTCGGGTACACGCGCAACGAGTTCCTCATCATGCTGATCATCGGCGTCGTGTTCTTCGGCATCTTCACCCTCGTCGCCGGTCCGCTCGCCGAACGCTTCGGCCGCCGCGCGATGCTCAGTGTCGTGACGATCGGCATCATCGTGTTCGGTCTGCTGTTCGTTCCGCTCTCCGGGGGCGGGATCGTCGGCGTGATGGCCTGGCTCATCCTCGGATTCACGCTGATGGGGCTGACCTTCGGCCCGATGGGCGCAGGGTTGCCGGAGCTGTTCGCGACCAATGTGCGGTACACGGGCTCCGGCATCAGCTACAACGTCGCGAGCATCCTCGGTGCTGCCGTCGCGCCCTACATCGCCGTCGCGCTGTGGACGTCGGCTCATGGCAGTGTCGTGCTGGTCGGGGTGTACCTGAGCATCGCGGCGGTCATCACGCTAGTGGCGCTGCGGCTGAGCACGGAGACGCGGGACTCGGACTTCACGACGATCGTGGAGTAGGTCTCGACGGGTTCGACCACAGCCTCGGGTTTGTTCGGGCCGCACTTGTCATTGCGGGTGGCGGGGCCCTGTACCTGTTTGCGAGTGGCGAAGTTGCGTGCGACGACGCCTCGACGTGTCCCCCTGTTGGGTGATGTAATTCGCGCTCAGATAGCGGCCGCCTATCTGAGTGCGAATTACATCAGCCTTCTGAATGCGTGAGCGTCGCTTCACAACTGCGGTTGAACGAGCGAAGCTGGCTCGCGTGCGTTCGTAGCCGACGGCGAGTAGCTTGTCGATATGGATGAGCGGATGGCGGGTCGCGTCACTGTGCCTGATGTCGTCGGGTTGCCCTTCCATGTCGGCCGCGACACAGCGGCCGAATGCGGAGTCACTCTCGCCAACCCCGATCCTGATGGGCCGCCGATCGGCGGGCTCGCGTGGCCAGGCCTCTTCTACATAACCTCGCAGAACCCGCCAGGGGGCAGTGAGGTCTATCGCTGGGACTCGGTCACCGTCGAGATCGTCGGATATGGCGAGGCGGATCGCGGAGCGCTTCGAAACACTCCGGTCATGCCCCCGGCGGATGCGGCGCACGCACAAGGAGAACCAACGAATTTCGTCGACCTGACTCCGACCGACGGTATCGACGAGAACCCGGTCTGACCATCATCCGGTCGGCGCGTCAGACTGCGGGCACCGCTGCTTCTGCGTCGTGGTTGAAGCCTGAGCGCCCGGCGTCGTCACCAGCCACGGAACGGGAACGCCTCTCGAGCTTCTTCAGCGCCGACCGGAAGTCGTTCAGCAGCAGGTCGGCCATGTCGACGCTCAGCCCGTGGCGCACGATGATGCGCTGCACCGTCACGTGCTGCTGGTCGGGCGGCAAGGTGTAAGCGGGCACGAGCCACCCGGTCATCCTCAACTCGTCTGCAAGGTCGAAGAGGCTGAACGGGGAGGCGGGATCCGCGAGCTTCCAGGTCACGGCCGGAATGCCTTCGTGCGGGTCGCCGCCGAACAGCAGCTCGAACGGCCCGAGATCGCGGATGCCTTTGGCGAGATACTGCGCCACGGCATAGTTCGCGCCCTGAACCTTGCGATAGCCCTCCAGCCCCAGGCGCACGAAGTTGTAGTACGAGGCCACGACCGGCCCTCCCGGGCGGGAGAAGTTGAGGGTGAAACTCGGCATCTGGCCGCCGAGATAGTTGACGTTGAAGACGAGCTCCTGCGGGAGATCGGATGCCTCGCGCCAGAGCGCCCAGCCGACCCCGACGGGAGCGAGTCCCGTCTTGTGCCCGGAAACGTTGATCGATTTGACGCGGGGAAGCCGGAAATCCCAGATGATCTCGGGCGCGCAGAACGGCGCCACGAAGCCGCCGCTTGCAGCGTCGACGTGGATGGGGATGTCGAGACCGGTGCGCTCCTGCAGATCGTCGAGGGCCGCGCTGATGGCGGCGACGTCTTCGAACCTGCCGGTGAAGGTCTGCCCGAAGGTCACGACGACCGCGATGGTGTTCTCGTCACAGGCATCGAGCACCTGCTGCGGCGTGAGGAGGTAGTCGGCGTTCATCGGCGCCTGTCGGATCTCGACGTCGAAGTAGCGGGCGAACTTCTCCCAGCAGACCTGCACCGGGCCGCAGACGATGTTCGGCGCGTTCGTCGGCTCCCCCGCAGCCTCCCTGCGTGCCTTCCAGCGCCACTTGGCCGCGAGCCCGCCGAGCATCGCCGCTTCGCTCGATCCCGTCGTCGATGTGCCCATGGTCGTCGTCGGGAACGGGGAGTGGAAGAGGTCGGCGAGCATCCGGACACACCGGGCCTCGAGTTCCGCCGTCTGCGGATACTCGTCTTTGTCGATGACGTTCTTGTCGAGCGACTCGGTCATGAGCTGCACGACCTCCGGGTCGTTCCAGGTGGTGCAGAACGTGGCGAGATTCATCCGAGCAACGCCGTCGAGCAGCAGCTCGTCGTGGATGAGCTGATAGACGTCGCGCGGGTCTTGCTGCTTGGCCGGGAATCGCGCCGAGGGTGCGCGTCGAAGGAGGGCGCCAGAGGCGAAGATATCGTCGAGCGAGTTGTCAGTAATTTCGGTTCTCGTCCTTCTGGCCGGAGTCAGTTCAGGAACAGCGCGCGGAGGCGCCGGGTGGTGAACGTCAGGCCGACGACGATCATCACGACGAAGTACAGCACGTGGCCGAGCATCGGAAGACTCAGCGCGCCGGTCGTCAGCCCCCGCACGAGCTCGACCCCGTGCCAGAGCGGCAGGATCTCGATGACCACCCGGATCGCCTGCGGGTACACACTCAGCGGGTAGAACGTCGCCGAGAAGAGGAACATCGGCAGCATGACGAAGGTGATCCAGTCCATCTGCTGGAATGACTTCAGGTAGCTGGTGATCGCCATTCCGAGGCTCGCGAATCCGAAGGCGATGAGCAGAACGGCCGGCAGCGCGAGGATGGCCGTCCAGGCGAGGTTGAGCCCGAGCACCTGCATCACGATGAGGAATCCGGCGGCGTAGACACCGCCACGGAGCAGCGCGAGGAAGATCTCACCGAGCGCGACGTCGAGCGGACCGAGGGAGGTCGCCAGCATTCCCTCGTAGAGCTTCGCGTACTGCATCTTGAAGAAGACGTTCCAGGTCGAATCGAAGATCGCGCCGTTCATCGCCGAGACAGCAAGGAGCGCCGGGGCGATATATGCCGCGTACGGCACACTCTGGCCGGTGGAGGTCGTGACCGCCCCGACGATCGCGCCAAGGCCGATTCCGAGCGAGAGAAGATAGAAGATCGGCTCGAAGAATCCGCTGAGCACGATCAGCCAGCTCGTGCTGCGGGTCGCGAGCAGACCACGGCCGATGACGGCGCGAGAATTGCCGGCATACAGGGACCCGAGGGGGCCGGTACGGCGCGATTGGGCCGGGCGGACGGGCGCGAGCATTGGCGCGGCGGTCATTTGTTCAGCCTCCTCGTGACGACCCGCTGGGTCGCGATCCAGGCGTAGACGCAGAGCGCGAGCGGGTAGGCGACATGAACGACCATCAGCCAGGCCGGCTCCGACTGACCGTAGCTGACATCCCGACCCAGCTCCGTTCCGTGCCAGAGCGGCGAGATCCACCCGATCCACTGCAGGTAGATCGGCATCTGGCCGAGGGGAAAGAAGGTGCCGGAGAAGAGGAGAAGCGGCCCGACGACGAAGCGGCGGATGAACGCCGGCTGGCCGACATCCTCCTCGACGCGTGCCATATAGCGCGCGATGAGCAGGCCGAAGGCGAAGCCGGAGAGGATCGAGATCGGGATCGTGAGGATGCCGGCCGGCGAGGGAACGGCGCCGAAGACGAGCATCACGAGATAGAAGATGACGGTGGTCGGGAGCACGCGGGCGAGCACGCCGATGAAGACGCCGTTGACGATCTGGTTTCCCGAGATCGGTGCGGCATTCATCCCGAAGAAGATCGGATTCCATTTGAAGCCCATGAGAACCGGGTAGGTGCACTCGTCGGAGGTGGCCGTCACGGCGGCTGAAGCGATCAGCGCCGGTGCGACGAACTGCAGATAGCCGACGCCGCCGAACGCCGCCGAGTTCTTGTCGACGAGCGTCGCTAGGCCGACACCGAGGGCGAAGAGATACATGAACGGGCTGCCGATGGACGTGGCGAGCAGCGTCTTGTAGTAACCCTGCAGGGCCCGGATGCGGTGCTCGGCCACGTACCACGAGCCGAAGCGACGCGGCTTGATCGCCGCCTTAAGGAAGGGGGCGGTCTCGGTCGAAGCGCTCATTCGATCAGGCTCCGCCCGGTGAGGCGCAGGAAGACATCCTCGAGGCTCGAACGTCGCACCAGGCTGGTGATCGGTTCGAGACCGCGGCGGCTGATCTCGGCGAGCACGGCGTCTCCGTCGTCGGTGTAGACGAGGATGCGGTCGGGCAGTACCTCGACGCGATCCCCGATGCCGTCGATCTCGTGGGCGACATCCGCATTGCGATCGGAGCCGAACCGCACCTCGACGACCTCCCGGGTCGAGTACTGACGGATGAGCGCGGCCGGCGAGCCCTCCGCCATGATCGCGCCCTTGTCGACGACGACCAGTCGATCGCAGAGTTGCTCGGCCTCATCCATGTAGTGCGTCGTGAGCACGAGGGTCGTGCCCTGCTCCTTCAACCGGAACAGGCGATCCCAGAGGATGTGGCGCGCCTGCGGATCGAGCCCCGTCGTCGGTTCGTCGAGCAACAGGATGCGGGGGTCGTTCATCAGGGAGCGCGCGATCGTCAGGCGCCGCTTCATCCCGCCGGACAGATCGTCGACCTTCGATTTGGCCCGATCTGACAGCTGGGCGAACTCGAGGAGGGCATCCGCCTTCTCGCCGCAGAGTGCCCGACTCATGCCGAAGTAGCGGCCATAGACGATGAGGTTGTCACGGACGCGCAGCTCCATGTCGAGGTTGTCCTGTTGGGGAACGACGCCGAGCTGAGACCGCACCTCCGGGCCGTGCTCGTTCGGATCGAGCCCCAGAATCGACAACTCGCCGCTCGTGCGCGTCGACACGGCCCCGACCATGCGCATGGTCGTCGACTTCCCGGCTCCGTTCGGTCCGAGGAGCCCGAACGATTCGCCGGGGGCGACCTCGAAGGAGATTCCGTCCACCGCCGCGAATTCCTTGTATTTCTTCGTGAGCCGGGAGGCGGTGATGACGGACGACGGCATGAAATCCAGCCTAACCAATGCCTGTGACATGACCGGTCGTCGATGCTCTCGCCGGAGTACGAACTCCCAGCACTCAGTGCTTAAACTGGAGTGTTCGACTGTGCCTTACCGGAGAGATCACGCAATGAGCAGTACTCAGGAGTCGTCGCCACGTCGCTCCCCGTTCGCCCGGCCGAAGAAAGACGACGGCCCCCGCGCGACGTTCCGGCAGCTGCTTCCCTACCTCGCCGAGCATCGACGCGTGCTCGGGGTGGTCATCGCGCTCAGTGTCGTCGGGGCCGCGACATCCCTCGCCCAGCCGCTGCTCGTCAGCAATGTCATCACCGTCGTGCAGAAGCACCAGGCGCTCGGTTCGCTCGTCTACCTGCTCGTCGCGCTCGTCGTGCTCTCGGCCATCCTGAGCGGGGTGCAGCACTATCTGCTCCAGCGCACCGGGACGAGCGTCGTGCTCTCCGCCCGCCAGCGCCTCGTGCGCCGGATGCTGTGGCTGCCGATCAGCGAATTCGACACCCGCCGCACCGGAGACCTCGTCTCCCGCGTTGGCGCGGACTCCACCCTGCTCTACGCCGTGCTCACCCAGGGGCTCGTCGATGCGGTCGGCGGCGCGCTGATCTTCGTGGGAGCGCTCATCGCGATGATCATCCTCGATCCGGTGCTGCTCGGGCTCACCGTCCTCGTCATCGCGCTGTCAGTCGTAGCCGTCGTCAGCCTCGGCGGGCGGGTGCGCGTTGCGAGCCGTAAGCAGCAGGAGAAGGTCGGGGATCTCGCGTCGTCCGTCGAGCGGGCGCTCGGAGCCATCCGCACCGTGCGTGCCTCGAACGCGACCG
Source organism: Lacisediminihabitans sp. (assembly GCA_025362355.1). Lineage (GTDB taxonomy): Bacteria > Actinomycetota > Actinomycetes > Actinomycetales > Microbacteriaceae > Lacisediminihabitans. Next base: position 7,618 of record JANYGT010000281.1, read on the forward strand.
ACCGCGAGATCGCGGCCATCGAGGAGGATGCCCGCGGAGCCTGGGTGCAGGGCATCAGTGTCGCGAAGATCTCGGCGCTCGTCGTGCCGATCGCCAACATCGCGCTTCAGGTGTCGCTGCTTGTCGTGCTCGGAGTCGGTGGATTCCGCGTGGCGAGCGGTGCGCTCACCATCGCGCACCTCGTCGCCTTCGTCTTCTTCCTCTTCATGCTCGTCATGCCGCTCGGCCAGGCCTTCGGCGCGTACAACTCGGTGAACCAGTCGCTCGGCGCCCTCGGTCGCATCGAGGAGATCATCTCGCTTCCGAGCGAGAAGCAGCTCGACGGGGCGATCGAGCCGGCGGCTCCGGTCGGCTCGGATGATGCGATCTCGTTCGAGAACGTGGCGTTCACGTATCCGGTGGGGGCTGCGTCGGGGTCGGCGGGTTCGGTGGCTGCAGTGGTCGAGCCCATCGAGACCCCGGCGAAAGACCTCACCGTCCTTCACGGCATCTCATTCTCGGCGCCGCGGGGTCAGCGTACGGCGCTCGTTGGTCCGAGCGGCGCAGGCAAGAGCACGATTCTCGCGCTGATCGAGCGGTTCTACGACCCGTCGTCCGGGGTCGTCCGACTCGGCGGGGTCGACATCCGCGGCCTCGATCGCGAGGCGCTGCGCGCGCAGATCGGCTACGTCGAACAGGACGCGCCGGTGCTCGCCGGCTCACTCCGCGACAACCTCACGCTCGGCGCGCCGGGGGCAACGGACGAGGAGTGCATCCGGGTGCTGCACGGCGTGAACCTGACCGAGGTGCTCGAGCGCAGCGACAGGGGGCTGGATGCCGCGGTCGGCGAGGAGGGCGTGATGCTCTCCGGCGGCGAGCGCCAGCGTCTCGCCATCGCGCGCACCCTGCTCGCTGCCCCGCCCATCCTGCTGCTCGACGAGTCGACGTCGTCGCTCGACGGCCTGAATGAACAGTTGCTGCGCGAGGCGATCGATGCCGTGGCCGAGAATCGCACCCTCATCGTGATCGCACACCGACTCTCCACCGTGGTCGACTCCGACCAGATCGTGGTGCTCGACCACGGACGCGTCGTCGGCGTCGGCACTCACTCCGAACTCGTGAAGAGCACGCCGCTCTACCGCGAGCTGGCGAAGCACCAGCTGCTCGTTTGATGCTGTCGGGGTGCTCGCTTCCTGCTCCGCATCTCTGCGTTCCGCGCCGCCGAGTGAGACTCGGCGGTGCACGGGCTAGCCTGTGAGCGGGCGAAGGAGCCGACGATGGCTGCAGGCACGAAAGAAGATCCCTGGCAGCTGACCACCGCCCCCGGATCATCCAGCTACACGATGTTCGTCGATGGCGACGAGCTGGTCTGCCAGGTGGG
>JANYGT010000009.1 GCA_025362355.1 Lacisediminihabitans sp.
CTCATTCGAGGATGGCTCATTTGAGGACGGCTCATTTGAGAACAACGGCGGTGAGGCGCGACAGCGGCTCGGCCAGCGCGTTCACCTGGTCCGAGAGCTCCCTGATCTGCGCGCTACCGAGCTCGCCGTAGAGCCTGTAGCCCGCCTCGATCGAACCGTACTGGCCGAGCGTGGCTGCGAGGGTCTCGAAGTCTGCGTCGATCTGGCCGACCAGCTTCCTGCCCGAAGCACCCTTGCCCTCGGCGATGCCCCGCACGTTCTGGAATGCGATCCTCGCGCCCTCGATGTTGGCCTGGAAGTCCCAGAGGTCGGTGTGCGACCAGATCTCCTCCTCGCCGGTGATCTTTCCGGCGGCGACCTCGTCCATCAGGGCGATCGCGCCGTTGCTGACGTCGCTGAGACTGACCGAGAACGAGGGGTCGTGGAGCAGCGAATAGAGCTTGTTCGTGTCGCCGACCAGCGCGTCGCCGAGCGTGGTTCGCTGCGCAGCGGTCAGGGTCGTGTAGCCGGATGCCGGGGGCCAGAGGTCTTTCTCGATGCGGTGCCAGCCGGTCCACGGGTCTCCGGCCGAGAGATCTGCCTCGCGGATGTCCATCGGCGTGTCGAGCTCCGGAAACTTCTCGGCGAGCGGCTCGATGCGCTCGTAGTGCGATCGGGCGCCCGGGTAGAGACTCTTCGCCACCGCCGAATCCCCGCTCTCATAGGCCGCGACGAACGCAGCGGTGTCGGTGACGAGCTCGCCGACCTGGTCTTTGGCGTACGAGACGTAGTTGGTCACGGCCTGAGCGACGAGCTTCGTGTCGCTCGCGTTCGCGTTGACAGCGACTCCGGAGTCGGTGACGACGAGCTTGCTCTCGCCGACCCCTGAGCCGACCATCCCTGGTTTGCAGCTCGTGTAGTACGTGCCGGGCTCGAGCTGGACGACATAGCTCGGCGTGGTGCCCGGGCCGACGTTCTCTTTCTCTCCCACGATCTGCAGCCTGTCCTCCGCGAGGATCTCGAGCTCGGTGACATCCGATCCGGAGTTCTCGATCGTGAAGGTGATCGGGCCGCTCGGAGCGGTGCTCGCGGAGAGCTCGCAGCCCGTGTCGGAGGCCTTCACCCCGATGGATGAGGCGCCCGTCCTCGAGCCGGTGCCGTTCGGCACGCACCCCGTCAGGATGAGGGTGAGGGCGCCTGCTGCGGCGACCACGGCGATCGACGGGCGGTGTCTCATACGAGCTCTCCAGTGGTCTGGCGGGTGAGTGGTTCCTGTGCGGAGTTCTTCGGTCGGTGGTGGGTGCGGATGAACGCCGTGACGGTGACGACGAGGTACATGGCCCAGCCGGCGACCTGCAGCCAGCTCGGATTCGGCGTGAAGTTGACGACGCCCTGCAGCACGGTTCCGTACCAGCTGCTCGCCGGGATCAGTCCGTTGATATCCCAGGCTGTGCTGAGCGCACCGGGAAGGATGCCGGCCTCCTGAAGGTCGCCGATTCCGCAGGCGAAGACACCGGCGGCGACGATGATCAGGAATCCGCCGGTCACGGTGAAGAACTTTCCGAGGTCGATCCGCACGAACCCGCGGTAGATCAACACCTCGATGACGACGGCGGCGAGGATGCCGAGAAGAGCACCGAGCGCCGGGATCCAGGTGCCGCCGCTCGCGGCGACACTGGCCCAGACGAAGAGCGCGGTCTCGATCCCCTCGCGGCCGACAGACAGGAAGGCGAGGATGATGACACCCCAGCCTGCCCCCGTCAGTGCGACGTCGAGCCGGCTCTCGAGATTATGGCGCAGGTCGCGGGCGGTGCGCGCCATCCAGAGGATCATCCAGGTGACGAAGCCGACGGCGACGATCGACAGCGCTCCGCCGATCGCCTCCTGAGCCTGGAATGACAGTCCATAGGGCCCCCAGGTGAGGATGGCGCCGACGCCGAGGGAGACGACGACCGCGATGGCGACGCCGATCCAGAGACGGGGGAGCACCTCACGCCGTTGCACCTTCACGACGTAGGCGATGAGGATGCCGACGACGAGCGCGGCCTCGAGGCCCTCGCGGAGGCCGATCAGGAAGTTGGGGAGCACGGGGCCATCTCCGGGTCGAAGCAGGAAGAGGAATTTAGGTAAGGCTAACCTTACTCAGCCGACCCTATCCGCTGCGGCATATCCTGTCCACTGTGCAGGAGACTCCCCTCGACGAAAGCCCGTCCGATGCGATCGCAGAGCGAGTGCTCTTCGTCCACGCCCACCCCGACGACGAGACGATCGCGACCGGAGGGACCATCGCGACCCTCGTCGACAGCGGAGTCGTCGTCACCGTGCTGACCTGCACCCGTGGCGAGCTCGGCGAGGTCATCCCCGACGACATCCGGGACCTTGAGGGTTCCGAGAGACTGGCCGCGCATCGTGAGCGCGAACTCGCGGCGGCCATGGGCATCCTCGGCGTTCGAGATCATCGGTACCTCGGGGCCGCGGGAGCGCGCTGGGGAGACCTCGCCCCACGCCGGTACCGGGACTCCGGGATGCGGTGGGGCGCATCCGGTGCCGAAGCGCTCGACTCCTTCGCCCCGGGCACGCTCTGCGCGGCGGAGGTCGGCGAGGTCGCGGCGGATGTCGCTGCCGTCATCTCCCAGATGAGGCCGACCGCCGTCGTCAGTTACGACGCGAACGGCGGCAACGGGCACCCCGACCACATTCGCGCGCACGAGGCCGCGCGCCGTGCAGCGGAGGTCATGGGCGTTCCGTTCTTCGAGATCGAGCCGGAGAACAGCAACAGGACCGCGCCGGATGTCGCCGGCATCACGATCGACGTGACCCCGGTGCTCGAACGAAAGACCGCGGCCCTCCGCGCGTACCGAAGCCAGGTGACCGTCGACGGAACGAGCTTCTCGCTGTCGAGCGGACCGGCGAGACCCATCGCGACGACCGAGAGCTTCGTGCGCGCCACCGATGCTGTCCCGGAGCGCATCTCCTGGAAAGACCAGGGCCTCGGCGTGCACATCCTCGCCTACGTACTCGCCCTGGTCCTCGGCCTCGCCTTCGGCTCAATCCTCACCATCAATCACCAGCTGACGATCCCGATCTTCGGCTGGGAGGCACCCGTCGGAATCATCGTGACACTCGCCGTGGTCACGGCGCTCCTGGTCGGCTCGAGGCTCGTCTTCGGCGGCCGGATGGTGGCACTGTTCGCCGCGATCGGCCTGCTCGCGGCCATCGGCGTGCTGTCCGTGGCGAGTTCCGGCGGTGGGGTGCTCGTGCCGGCGAACCTCGCGGGATACCTGCTCAACTACGGTGTCGTCGGCATCGCGGTCGTGGTGTTGGTCTGGCCGACATCCGGAACCCTCCGGCGCGCAAAACGCCCGGTTCCTCTTCGATAAGATGATCTCCACAGTTCAACCGAAGGGAACTCCCTCCTCGTGACCTACGTCATCGCGCTTCCGTGCGTGGACCTCAAAGACCGGGCCTGCATCGACGAATGTCCCGTCGACTGCATCTACGAGGGTGACCGCATGCTCTACATCCACCCGGATGAGTGCGTCGACTGCGGCGCCTGCGAGCCGGTCTGTCCCGTCGAGGCGATCTATTACGAAGACGACGTGCCGGATCAGTGGGCCGACTACTACAAGGCGAACGTCGAGTTCTTCGAAGAGATCGGTTCCCCCGGGGGAGCGGCGAAGGTCGGCGTGATCCACCGTGACCATCCGATCATCGAAGCGCTGCCCCCGCAGGGCACCGCCGCCTAGTGGCGCTCGCCCTCCCCGATTTCCCCTGGGACGCGCTCGCGCCATTTGCCGCGCAGGCGAGGGCGCATCCGAACGGCATCGTCGACCTCTCCGTCGGCTCGCCGGTCGATCCGACCCCCGCCCTGATCCGCGAGTCGCTCGCCGCGGCGACGGACGCCCACTCGTACCCCCTCACCGCAGGGACGGTCGCGCTGCGAGAGGCCATCGTCGCCTGGTACGCACGACGCCGCGGGGTCGACGACCTCGGAGTCGCCAATGTGCTGCCGACGATCGGCTCGAAGGAGTTCATCGCCGGGCTCGCTCTCTGGCTCGGCATCGGACCGGGGGATGTCGTCGTGCAGCCCCGACGCGCGTATCCCACCTACGCGGTCGGCGCGGCCCTCGTCGGGGCCACCGTCGTCGCCAGTGACGATCCAGCCGACTGGCCGGCGAACACGAAACTGATCTGGGTCAACAGCCCCGCGAATCCGGACGGCACCATCCTCACCGTCGAGCAGTTGGCCGCCGGCGTCGCGCGAGCTCGCGAGCTCGGAGCGGTCATCGCGAGCGACGAGTGCTACGCGGAGCTCGCCTGGGGCGAGGAGTGGATGTCGGGCGACGAGCACCTCGCGACCCCGAGCATCCTCGACCCCCGGGTCATCCACGGCGTGCGACGATCGGTGCTCAGCGTCTACTCCCTCAGCAAGCAGTCGAATCTCGCCGGCTATCGCGCCGGATTCGTCGCCGGCTGCAGTGAACTCATCGCCGAGATCCTCGAGGTGCGGAAGAACCTCGGCACGATGCCCCCGGCCCCGGTGCAGGCCGCGATGGTCACCGCGCTCGGAGACGACGAGCACGTCGCCGCGCAGCGCGAGCGCTATCGATCCCGGCGTGCGCGGCTGCTTCCCGCGTTCGAATCAGCCGGGTTCACCGTCGACGCGAGCGACGGCGGACTCTACCTCTGGGTCACCGTCGGCGAGGGATCCTGGACGACGGTCGAACGACTCGCCGCGCTCGGCATCCTCGTGGCCCCGGGCACGTTCTACGGCGATGCAGACTCGCAGCACGTGCGCGTTGCGCTCACCGCGACGGATGCCGCCATCGACGATGCCGTCTCACGATTGGCGCTTTTCTCCAACTGACCGGCGCTTTGCTTGGCGAGTGCGACTGTCGACCCCACTGCCAATTAGGCTGTAGACGTGAACGACGCTGCCTCTGAGATCCCATCGACCGGTGACGCCGCCAAAGCGACCCTCCACTACCCCGGGGGCTCGGCCGAGTTCCCGATCCACCGGAGCGTCGACGGAGCATCGAGCATCGACATCTCGTCGCTGATGAAGCAGACCGGGTTCTCCACCCTCGACTACGGCTTCGTCAACACCGCGGCAACGATGAGTCGAATCACCTACATCGACGGCGACAAGGGGATCCTGCGCTACCGCGGGTACGCGATCGAGGATGTCGCGGCACACTCCACCTACCTCGAGACCGCCTGGCTGCTCATCCACGGTGAGCTTCCCTCGGCGTCGGAACTCTCGGGGTTCGAGGACCGCGTCCGCCGGCACACCCTGCTGCACGAAGACCTTCGCCGACTGTTCGATGCCCTCCCGCACAGCGCTCACCCGATGTCGGTGCTCTCGAGTTCGGTATCGGCGTTGTCGACGTACTACGAGAACTCGCTCAGCATCCACGATCCGGAACAGATCGAACTGTCGACGGTGCGCCTGCTGGCGAAGCTTCCCGTGATCGCCGCCTACGCCCACAAGAAGGGTCTCGGCCAGGCGCTCCTCTATCCCGACAACAGCCTGAGCTTCGTCGACAACTTCCTCAAGCTGAACTTCGGCACGATGGCGGAGCCGTACGAGGTCAATCCCGTGGTGTCGAAGGCGCTCGAGAGACTCCTGATCCTTCACGAAGACCACGAGCAGAACGCGTCGACGTCGACGGTTCGTCTCGTCGGGTCGACGCAGGCCAACATGTTCGCCTCCATCTCGGCCGGCATCAACGCGCTCTACGGTCCCGCACACGGCGGAGCCAACGAGGCGGTTCTGACCATGCTGCAGCAGATCAAGGATTCGGGCGAGACCGTCGCGAAGTTCGTCGAGCGCGTCAAGAACAAGGAAGACGGCGTGCGCCTGATGGGGTTCGGGCACCGTGTCTACAAGAATTTCGACCCGCGTGCGCGTCTCGTGAAAGAGAGCGCCGACGAGGTGCTCGCCGCCCTCGGTGTCAAAGACGAGCTGCTCGACATCGCCAAGGAACTCGAGGCGGTCGCGCTCGCCGACGACTACTTCATCGAGCGGAAGCTGTATCCCAACGTCGACTTCTACACCGGTGTCATTTACAAGGCGATGGGATTCCCGGCGCGCATGTTCACCGTGCTGTTCGCCATCGGACGCCTCCCGGGGTGGATAGCGCACTGGCGCGAGATGAACGAAGATCCGGCGACGAAGATCGGCCGCCCGCAGCAGCTGTACGTCGGCTCGCCCGAGCGGAACTGGCCGACGCACTAGCTGCCGCCACGAGGTTCTTGCGCCATAGCTCCAGCTTTGACGCGAGGGACCCGGTTGCGCGAGGGTCTTTCGCGCCATAGCTCCAGCTATGGCGGCACCAGACTCGCGGCAACCGTGCGGTCAGGCGTGCAGTGCGGCGTTCAGCTCGACGCCCTTTCCGGAGCGCGCTAGCACTTCGACGGCACCGGTCACGGAATTGCGCCGGAACAGCAGGCCGGGTACCGCGGAGAGCTCGACGGCCTTGACCGTCACCGGCCCCTCGTCGGGGCGCAGCACGATCACCTTGGTTCCCGCCGTCACGTAGAGCCCGGCCTCCACGACCGAGTCGTCGCCGATGGAGATGCCGATACCCGAGTTCGCTCCGAGGAGTGCCCGCTTTCCGACCGAGACGCGCTGCGTGCCGCCCCCGGACAGCGTGCCCATGATGGATGCCCCACCGCCGACATCCGCTCCGTCCCCGACGACGACACCCTGCGAGATACGGCCCTCGACCATCGAGGCGCCGAGCGTACCCGCGTTGTAGTTGACGAAACCCTCGTGCATCACGGTCGTGCCGGGCGACAGGTAGGCGCCGAGACGCACGCGGGAGGCATCCGCTATCCGCACCCGATCGGGGGAGACGTAGTCGGTCAGGCGCGGGAACTTATCGATCGAGTGCGCCGTGATGCCCGCCCGCTGCAGCGTGAGCCGCTGGTCGGCGTAGTCGGTCGGATGCACCGGGCCGGCGTTCGTCCAGGCCACGATCGGAAGCTGCGCGAAGATGCCGTCGAGGTTGATCGTGTTGGGTCGCACGATGAGGTGACTGAGCAGTTGGAGGCGCAGATAGGCGTCCGGGGTGGATGCCGGGGGAGCGTCGAGGTCGATCTCGACGGTCAGGAAATCCACGGTGACCTTGCGTCGCGGATCGCCGCCCACCACGGAGGCGAAGTCCGCCGGAGCGATGTGGCGGTCGCGGCCCGCCGGGAAGTCGCCGAGCGTCGGGGAGCGGAACCAGGTGTCGAGCACGGTGCCGTCGTCGGCTGTCGTGACGAGGCCGTAGCCCCAGGCCGAGCGTTCAGTCATGTCCCAAGGTTAGCGATGCCCTGGCAACCGGGCGCGCAGGTTTCGGGCGTCTGCAGACTCGGCCGGATAGGCTGTGCCGGTGAACCCTGAGGACGCGACCGTCATCGAACTCGACCTCGGTGCGTCATCAATCGACATCACCCGCCAGCTCTGTGACATCGAATCGGTCTCAGGTGACGAACGGGGCATCGCCGACGCGATCTGGGCGAGCCTCGCCCCGCTGCGACATCTCGAGCTGACGCGGGATGGCGACACCATCGTCGCGCGCACGACGCTCGGCCGTGATCGTCGCGTGGTCATCGCCGGGCATCTCGACACGGTTCCGGTGAACCACAACCTCCCGACGCGCTGGGAGGATGACGCCACATTCCTCTGGGGTCGCGGAACGGTCGATATGAAGGCGGGAGTCGCCGTCCAGCTCAAGCTCGCGGTCGAGCTGACGGAGCCGACCGCCGACATCACCTGGATCTGGTACGACCACGAGGAGGTGGAATCCGATCTCAACGGGCTCGGGCGACTCGCCCGAACGCGGCCGGAACTGCTCGAGGGTGACTTCGCGATCCTCGGCGAACCGACGAACTCGTCGATCGAGGGCGGCTGCAACGGCACGATGCGAGCGGAACTGCGAACCCACGGCGTTCGCGCTCATTCGGCACGGGCCTGGGTCGGCCACAACGCGATCCATGACGCGGCGCCGATCCTGGCCATCCTCGAAGCCTACGAGCCACGCCAGGCCGACGTCGACGGGCTCGTCTACCGTGAGGGGCTCAACGCCGTCGCAATCTCGGGCGGCGTCGCGGGCAACGTCATCCCCGACGAGTGCGTCATCACCGTCAACTACCGCTTCGCTCCGGATCGCTCCGCCGCGGAGGCGGAGGCCCATCTCCGCGAAGTCTTCGCCGGGGTCGAACTGGTCGTGACCGACAGCGCCGAGGGCGCGCGGCCCGGACTGACCGCGCCGCTCGCACTCGATTTCCTCGAAGCGGTCGGCGGAGAGGCGAAACCCAAATACGGCTGGACGGATGTCGCCCGCTTCTCGGCCATCGGCATCCCGGCTGTCAATTACGGACCCGGCGATCCGCTGCTCGCACACGCCGACGACGAGCGCGTCGCAGTCGACCAGATCATGGAATGCGAGCGGGGTCTCCGGGCGTGGCTCAGCGCGTGATCGAAGCACCGCAACGGTCGAGAAAGCCGGGGTCGAACCCGCCGCGCTCGAATCGTGCGCGGAAGCCCGGGGGCGATCTGTCGCGTGCGCTGCGCGTGCGGTATCGCGTCACGCCCTGGTGGTTCAGGGTCTTCGTCATCTGGGGGCTGTCGCGCATCGTGACGACGATGCTCATCCAGCTCTTCGCGAGTTTCCAGCCGGCCAATCCCTGGACCGTCGCCCACCCCGACTATTTCTCCTTCGCACAGTTCTGGGACAGCACCTGGTACAACATCGTCGCGATCAGGGGCTATCCGTCGACGCTGCCGCTCGATTCCGCCGGGCATGTTCAGCAGAATGCCTGGGCCTTTCTGCCCGCCTACCCCGCTCTCGTGCGCGGCATCATGGTCGTGACATCCCTACCGTGGGATCTCGTCTCCGTCGTGGTCTCGTTCGCGTTCTCGCTCGGGGCGGCGCTCGTCTTCTACCGGATGATGCGACTGGTCGTGCCGGCCGCAACGGCTCTGTTCTCGGTTGTGCTCTTCTGCGTCGCGCCACTGTCGCCCATCCTGCAGGTCTCCTACGCGGAGTCGATGTTCGTGTTCCTGCTGGCCCTCGCCCTCTACCTGCTGATGACGCGCCGGTACCTGTGGATGCTTCCGATCATCGCGATCGCCGGATTCACGCGACCGAGCGGACTCGCTCTCGCTCTCGCGCTCGGGCTCCACGTGGCGCATCGCTGGTTCACGCGTCGGCGAGATCCGTTCCCCACGCGCGAACGGGTGCTCTCGGTCGTAGCGACCGCCTTCAGCCTTGCCGTCGGATTCGCCTGGCCGGTGATCGCCTGGGTCGCGACCGGCACCGCGAACGCCTACACGGATACCGAACTCGCCTGGCGCGCGGACTATGTCGGCTACCAGAACCTGTTGCCCTTCGCCGCGTGGCTGCAGGCCGGTGATTTCTGGGCCAGGATGTGGGGAATCGGCCCGATCGTCTACGTTCTGATCGGCCTCCTGGTCGTCGCGTTCGCGGTGCTCCTCTTCATCCCACCGGTGCGGCGCCTCGGTGTCGACCTGCGCATCTGGCTCGCCGGGTACGGTATCTACCTCCTCGCGGTGTTCTTTCCGCAGTCGAGTACCTTCCGGCTGCTCGTTCCGATGTTCCCACTTCTCGGGGCGGCGGCCCAGCCGAAATCGATCGTGTACCGCGTCTCGCTCGTCGTACTGATGATCGCCGGGCAGGCCGGCTGGCTCTACATCTGCTGGTGGTACGACGGCTACGACTGGACCCCGCCGTGACAGCCGCGATACCCGGCGGATTCGGAGATACCGCAGGGGTACGGGATAATGGAATCAATTCCACGAAAGGGGACTACTCATGGCAGCCATGAAGCCGAGGACCGGAGACGGGCCAATGGAGGCTGTTAAGGAGGGTCGCCTCATCATCGTGCGCGTTCCGCTCGAGGGTGGCGGGCGCCTCGTGGTCTCCGTCAACGACGCCGAGGCCAAAGAGTTGCATGACGCGCTCGCCGGGGTCGTCGCGGTCGCCTAGCGGCCCCCTCCTCGTTCTTCCCGTCGTGCGCGCTGCGTTACCGCTTGGTCAGCTGCAGCAGCCCGTCGCCGACCGGTGACAGCGAACTGATGACCGCATCGGATGCCGCGATCTCCCGCAGGAGCGAACGGAATTCGGCGACCGTCTCCCCGCGCTGAACGGGGTCGGCGACCCGATCCCGCCAGAGCACGTGGGGAACGAGCACCGTTCCTCCCGCGCGGGCCAGCCGCAGGCCGTGCTCGACGTATTCGATGACGGACTTGGGGTCGGCATCCACGAGAACGACGTCGTACGACGACTCGTTCATCCGCGGCAGCACGTCGAGCGCACGCCCGGCGATCAGTCGTACGCGATTGGCGGGGGTGCCGGCCTCGAGGAATGCCTTCCGCGCCGAATCCTGGTAGTCGGTCTCGAAGTCGATGGAGGTGAGCGTCGCCTGTGGCGCGCCGGTGAGCAGCCAGAGGCCGCTGACCCCGACCCCCGTGCCGATCTCGATGATGCTCGTCGCCGCCGACGCCGCGGTGATGAGCGCGACCTGCGCTCCCGTCGCCGGGCTGATCGCATCGACTCCGAGTCCGACGGAATGCTGGCGTGCCTCTGCGATCTGCGGTCGCTCGACGATGAAATCTTCCGCGAACTTCCAGCTCGACTCTTTATCCGGCACGTGATGCTCCTAGGGCTCTTCAAACGAAGATCTCCTCCAGCGTAGGGGAGCCTCACGGCTGCGACGGGTTACGCTGATCGGGTGTTCGGGCTCACCTTCGACAAGCTGCTCGTGATCGGTGTGATCGCGGTCTTCGTGCTGGGTCCGGAACGTCTTCCGCACTATGCCGCGCAGCTCGGACGCCTCGTGCGCAACCTGCGAGATCTCGCCGACGGTGCCAAAGACCGCCTCCGCGACGAGATGGGGCCGGAGTTCGACGAGGTCGACTGGAAGAAGCTCGATCCACGTCAGTACGACCCCCGGCGCATCATCCGCGAGGCACTGCTCGACGACCCGCCTCCGGTCTCGATCGTGCGACCCCCCGGCGCCGAATCCGCCTTCGTCAAACGCAGTCGAACGATGGCGGATGGCGCGGCGGCACCGTTCGACAGCGAAGCGACCTGACGCTTCCGCCCCGTCGTCGGCGGGCATCCGCGCATCGTGCTTGCCCGTAGGATTTCCCTGTGTCCAAGGTCTTGAGCAGTCTTCCCGTCGGCGAACGAGTCGGCATCGCATTCTCGGGAGGGCTCGACACCTCCTGCGCGGTGGCCTGGATGCGGGAGAAGGGTGCGATTCCCTGCACCTACACCGCGGACATCGGCCAGTACGACGAGCCCGACATCGACTCGGTACCCGCACGGGCGATCGAGTACGGCGCCGAGATCGCCCGCCTCGTCGACGCGAAGAGCGCTCTTGTCGAGGAGGGGCTGAACGCTCTGCAGTGCGGTGCATTCCACATCCGCTCCGGGGGCAAGACCTACTTCAACACGACGCCGCTCGGGCGCGCCGTCACCGGAACGATGCTGGTGCGCGCGATGAAAGACGACGGGGTCGACATCTGGGGCGACGGCTCCACCTACAAGGGCAACGACATCGAGCGGTTCTACCGCTACGGACTGCTCGCGAACCCCCGGCTTCGCGTCTACAAGCCCTGGCTGGATGCGGACTTCGTGCACGAGCTCGGTGGTCGTACCGAGATGAGCGAGTGGCTCGTCGCCCGCGGGTTCCCCTACCGCGACGCCACCGAGAAGGCCTACAGCACCGATGCGAACATCTGGGGAGCCACCCATGAGGCGAAATTGCTCGAGGAGCTCAGTTCCGGCCTAGATCTCGTCGACCCGATCATGGGCGTTGCCGCCTGGCGCGACGATGTCGAGGTCGCAACCGAGGTCGTGTCGGTCCGATTCGACGCCGGCCGGCCGGTCGCGCTCAATGGAATCGAGTTCGACGACGCCGTGGCTCTCGTACTCGAGGCCAACACCATCGGTGGCCGTCATGGGCTCGGTGTCTCCGACCAGATCGAGAACCGCATCATCGAGGCGAAAAGCCGCGGCATCTACGAGGCGCCGGGAATGGCGCTGCTCCACATCGCCTACGAGCGACTGCTGAACGCGATCCACAACGAAGACACCGTAGCGAACTACCACGCCGAGGGTCGCCGCCTCGGACGCCTGATGTACGAGGGTCGCTGGCTCGACCCGCAGGCGCTGATGCTGCGCGAATCGCTCCAACGCTGGGTCGGATCCGCCGTCACGGGCGAGGTCACCCTCCGGCTTCGTCGCGGCGACGACTATACGATCCTCGACACCACCGGCCCCCTCCTCAGCTACCAGCCGGGCAAGCTGTCGATGGAGCGAGTGGGCGACTCTGCTTTCGGGCCGGGCGATCGCATCGGCCAGCTCACGATGCGCAACCTCGACATCGCTGACTCGCGTGCGCGGCTCGAGCAATATGCCGCGGCCGGCATCATCGGCGGCGCCACCGCCGAGCTCGTCGGCGCACTCGAGATGGGCGAGGCGCGCGAGATCCTCGACCGCACCGACGTTCCCGACGCCGCCTCCGACGCGCTCGAGCGGGCGACCGACGCGTCCTCAGAGGGTGCAGCGTTCGACGCTGGCACCGACTGAGCGCGATCAGCGCCGACGGACTGCCTTCAGCGTCTTGAGCAACGTGACCATCAGGCCGCTCAGCTTCGCGAACTCCTGCCCGGTGCGCGGAAGCGTGAGGATGCCGGTGGCCGTCGCGATGGTGCGGGACTCGACGAAGCGCATGATGCCCTCCCGTCCGTTCCGCCGCCCGAGTCCGGAGTGCTTCATGCCGCCCATCGGGGCATCGATGGAGGAGAACGTCGCGCGATAGCCCTCATCGACGTTGACGCTTCCGGCGTCGATGAGGTGCGCGATGCGGCGCCCGCGCGCGGGTGACCCGCTGAAGACCGAGGCGTTGAGACCGTACTCCGTGTCGTTGGCGAGAGCGACGGCATCCTCGGTCGAGTCGACGACCGTGATGGCGACAACCGGGCCGAAGGTCTCCTGGCGAGCGCACTCCATCTCGGAGGTGACGTTCGCGAGCACCGTCGGCTCGTAGAAGAGCGGGCCGAGGTCTGGCCGGTACTTTCCGCCGGCGAGCAGGGTTGCGCCCTTCCCGACGGCGTCATCGACGTGCGCCTTGACGCGCTCGAGTTGCGCCGGAAGGGTGAGCGAGCCGACATCCGTCGAGAAGTCGAACGCCGGGCCCTGCACGAGTGCCGATGTCCTGGCCGCGAACTCCTTCGTGAATTCCGCGGCGACGGCACTGTGCACATAGATGCGCTCGATCGATACGCACAGCTGCCCCATCGAGGTGAAGCAGGCGTAGACGGCGGTCTCCGCGGCCTTCTTCGGGTCGACGTCGTCGAGCACGAGCATCGGATTCTTGCCGCCGAGCTCGAGCGAGACGCCGATCAGGCGCCCGGCGGCCTGAGCGGCGACGGTGCGACCCGTCGCGGTCGAGCCGGTGAAGCAGACATAGTCGGCCTGGTCGATGACGCCGCCGCCGATCTCGGCACCGTCGCCGGCCACGACCGCCCAGAGCTCCGCCGGAATCCCCGCGTCGATGAACGCCCGGCGGGAGGCGAGGATGCTCAGCGCGCCCTGGTTGTCGGCCTTCTGAACGACGGCGTTACCGGCCGCGAGCGCGGGGATCACATCGAAGAGCGACAGGCTGAGCGGGTAGTTCCAGGGCGTGATGACTCCGACCAGGCCCTTCGCCCGGTACCCGACGGAGGCGGAGATGACGATCGGGATGCCACCGCGACGACGGTGGGCGCGCAACATCCGCTCCGCTCCGAGGGCGTAATACCGGGTGGTCGAAGCGCCGACGAAGAGCTCCTCGAAGGCCTGGCCGCGGGTCTTGCCGGTCTCCGTCTGCACGGCGTCGATCAGCAGCTCGCGCCGCTCGATGAGCAGGTCGTGCGCCCTCAGCAGCACCCGGCGGCGATGGGCGAAACCCGCCGAACGCCAGGCGGCACCGGCCGCGCGAGCTGAGGTCGCGGCATCCGCCACGTCCTGGATGCTGCTGACCGGGAGGTCGTGCAGCTTCTCGCCGGTGAACGGGGCGAACACCTCCGTTGTCGCTCCCGAGGAGGCGCGGATGTCGCTGTCGAGACGGGCGATGAAGGATGCTGCGAGTGGGGCTCCGGGCATAGCTCGATAGTAAGCGCACCCGCAACCGGTCAGGCCGAGTGCTGTGCCGTCACCCGGTTCGCCTCGGTGCGGAGGGCCTCGACGACGAGCCGTACCGACGGTCGCTCGGCCCGGTCCGGCCGCATCAGCGCGGAGATCTGACGGACGGCGCGGACGCCGGACAGCGGACGCGTGACAAGCCCGTTGCGGTTGTCCCGTGTCGTGTAGCGCGGCAGGATTGCGACCCCGTGCCCGCTCGCCACGAGCACTTCGACGATCCCGTTGTCCTGGAAGCGCTGGCCGATGGTCGCCGCGATACCGGTCGAGGCCTCGAGCTGACGGAGGATGCGGTCGTACGGAAAGCCGAGCGGCACACCGATCCAGGTGACGTCGACGAGATCCCGGGCTGAGAGGCTCTTCTTCGCCGCGAGCCTGTGGCCCTCGGGCAGAGCGACGTCGAGCGGCTCCTCCATGAGCTTCACGACAGCCAGGCCACGGGCGCGCCACGACGGGAGCGCGCCGGACGAGTCGGCGAGCACGATATCGAAGTCCGGGGTGAGGTCGGCGAAGTCGGGCAGCAGCGGATCCTGGTCGGTCGCGATGAGCCGCAGGCCGGGGATCTCGGCCACCGCGTCGAGCAGCCCGGGCAACAGCATCTGCCCTCCGGTCGGGAACGTCGTCAGCGTCACCTCGCCGCGGGGGGCCCGCTTGAAGTCGTTCCAGAGCGCGTCGGCGCGCTCGAGTGCCACGGCGACATCCCGTGCGGTTTCGGCAAGCATCCGGCCGGCGCCGGTGAGCGAGATTCCGCGTCCGTTCTTCTCGGTGAGGGGGGTGCCGGCCTCGCGCTCGAGCACCTTCAGCTGCTGCGAAACCGCCGAGACGGTGCGATTCGTGGCCCGCGCGACGGCCGTGATGCTGCCGCGGTCGCTCAGCTCGCGCAACAGTTCGAGTCGGTTCACATCCATTAAGCCAGACTACACAATTAGCATAGAATCATTTGATTGTGCTAAATACATGCATACGTTTGAATTGGGGTAATCAATCAACAACCGTCGGTTTCGCCGGCGCAGTCCCGAGGTCATCATGTCCGGCATCATCGTTCTCTCAACACTCAGCATCGCCACGGTCGCCGCGGCCATCGCCGTCGTTCGCACCACGCTCCGCGACGGATACCGTCGCGTGCCGACCCGCAGCCTCTGAGCGTCCCGGGCTCCTAGTCGAGCCGTCCCATCCGAAAACGCAGGAGATTCTCCTGATTTCGAGCAAACCGGGCGCGTGTTGACAAGAATCCCGCGAATCTCCTGCGTTTTGGGTAGGTCATGAGGAACAGCGCGGAGCGAGGTCTGCTGCGAGAGCCCGGTCAGCGCACCGTGACGCCGAGGCTGCGGCCGGCGAGACCGCGACCGAGCGCGACTAGCCTGTCGGCGAGTGCCGCGATGGCGATGGATGCAGCATCCTCCGGCTCCGCGAGCACGATCGGCACCCCGCCGTCGCCGCCCGCCCGGAGCGGAATACTGAGCGGAACACTGGCGAGCAGCACGACGGGGGAATCCTGTGCGACAGAGAGCCTCCGAGCGACCTCCTCGCCGCCACCGCTGCCGAACAGCTCGAGAGTCGTGCCGTCCGGCAGCACTAATCCGGCCATGTTCTCGACGACTCCGATCACGCGCTGACCGGTCTGTCGCGCGACGAGCCCGCTGCGCTCCGCCACTCCGGCGGCCGCAGCCTGCGGCGTCGTCACGACGAGCACTTCGGCCTGCGGAAGCAGCTGGCCGATCGAGATCGCGATGTCTCCCGTCCCGGGAGGGAGGTCGAGCAGCAGCACGTCGAGATCTCCGAAATAGACGTCGGTGAGGAATTGCTGGATCGTGCGATGCAGCATCGGGCCGCGCCAGGACACCGCGGCGTCGCCCTCGACGAACATTCCGATCGAGATCACCTTCACGCCGAAGGCGACCGGCGGGAGGATCATCTCGTCCACCCTCGTCGGCTTAGCGGCCGGGATGCCGAGGATGCCCGGGATCGAGAATCCGAACACGTCGGCATCGAGAAGGCCGACCCGCAGACCGCGTGCCGCAAGGCTCACCGCGAGATTCGCGGTGAGCGTCGACTTGCCGACCCCTCCCTTGCCGCTGGTCACGGCGATGATGCGCGTGAGGGAGTCGGGCCCGAACTGCACCTGGCGCCCGCGCCCGGCGAGTAGCTTCGCGGTGAGCGCCGCCCGCTCGTCGCGGGTCATCACCGCGATGTCCACCGCGACCGCGGCGACGCCCGGGACTGCGCGGACGGCCTCGGTGACATCGCGTTCGATGGTGTCGGCTGCCGGGCATCCGACGATCGTCAGCTTGATGAGCACGGATGCCGCTCCCGCAGCATCCACCGACACGTCGCCGACCATGTCGAGCTCGGTGATCGGCCGGCGGATCTCCGGGTCGATGACACGGGCGAGCGCCTGGCGGACCGCATCCGCAGTAGCGCCGGACTCAGGCACCGGGCTTCTCGTCCGCCGCGGTTCCGCGGTCTTTCTCGAGTTCCTCGAGCAGGGCGCGCAACTCCGAGCGGATGAAATCTTTGCTCGCCAGATCCCGCATCGCGAGTCGGAGCGCGACGACCTCCCGGGCCAGGTATTCGGTGTCGTTGAGGTTTCGTTCGGCACGCTGGCGGTCCTGCTCGAACTGCACTCGATCGCGGTCGTCCTGCCGATTCTGCGCGAGCAGGATGAGCGGGGCTGCGTACGAGGCCTGCAGCGAGAGGATGAGGGTGAGAAGGGTGAAGTTCGTCGCCCGCGGGTCGAACTGCACTCCCGCCGGGGCCGACGAGTTGTAGACCAGCCAGACGACGACGATGACCGTCATCCCGACGAGGAAGTACGACGTCCCCATCGCGCGGGCGAACCCCTCGGAGAATCGGCCTACCCGATCACCGCCGCCGCTGCCACGACGGCGGAGGGTGCGGAGTCCCTTGGGTGAGTCGAGTCCCTGTTCAGAGCGACGAGCCATTGGCGGGCCTTCTTCCGGCTGATGCGATTACGGGGATACTGCTTGTGTCGTTCTGCACGGGTTGGTCGTCGTCGTGACTTCGCCAGTCGTCGGGCAGCAGGTAGTCGAGAACATCGTCAATGGTCACCACCCCGACCAGTCGGTGATTGTCGTCGACAACCGGAAGCGAGACGAGGTTGTAGCTCGCGAGGGTGCGCGCGACCTCGGCGGCGGACGCACTGGCCCGCACGGGTTCGAGCTTCTGGTCGAGCAGGGTGCCGAGGCGTTCGTTAGGCGGATAGCGCAGCATCCGCTGGAAGTGCACCATTCCGAGGAACCGGCCGGTTGGCGGTTCGTAGGGTGGAAGCGTGACGCAGACCGCGGCTCCGAGAGCCGGTGCGAGTTCGTGGCGGCGGATGAGGGCGAGACCCTCGGCGACGGTCGCGTCGGCGGACACGATGATCGGTTCGGTCGTCATCAGGCCGCCGGCGGTGTCGGGCGCGTAGAGCAGCAGCATGCGCACGTCTTCGGCCTCCTCCGGCTGCATGAGGTCGAGCAGTGCCTCGCCGCGCTCGTCGGAGAGCTGGGCGATGAGGTCGGCTGCGTCATCCGGCTGCATCTGGTCGAGCACGTCGGCCGCGCGATCGTCGTCGAGGTGCCCGAGGATGTCGACCTGCTCGCTCTCGGGCATCTCCTCGAGCACGTCGGCGAGGCGTTCGTCGCTCATCTCGTCGGCGACCTCGAGCATCCGCTGCTCCGGAAGATCGAGCATCGCATTCGCCAGGTCGGCCGGCAGGAGGTCTTCGTAGGTCGCGAGGAGTTGCGTCGCCGACTGCGCCTGACCGGTCGAGCGCTCGCGCACATCCGCCCACTTGGCGAATGTCGTCTGGCCCTTGGAGAACGGCGAGGATCCCGTGCGGGGTCGGCGGATGAACAGTTCGGTGACCGCCCATTCACCGGGTCCGCTGTCTTCGATGGCGACGTCTTCGATCGTCGCGGTGCCCGAACCGTCGACGAGGATGACGTGGCGGCCGAGAATCTCGGCGATCACGCGAACCTCACCACCGCGCTGCTCGAAGCGGCGCAGGTTGATGAGCCCGGTGGTGATGATCTGGCCGGAGCCGATGCTGGTCACCCGACCGATCGAGAGGAACACGCGACGCTTTCCCGACACCTCGACGATGAAACCGACGACACGGGGCGGTTCCTTCTGGCGGTAGACGACCAGCACATCGCGAACCCGACCCACCTTGTCTCCGGCGGGGTCGAAAACGGAGCACCCGGCGAGGCGGGCGACGAACACTCTCGTGGCGCTCATGCCTTCTAACTTAGACGGTGCAGAGGTGTGCAGAGGATAATGGCGGCATGACCAACCAGAGCCCATTCACCCAGCGTGCACGACTCATCCCTGCGATCCCCAAGGGGGACGTGCTCGGCTCGTACGACACCTATCCCGAAGCCCAGCAGGTGGTCGACCGTCTCGCCCACGGTGACCTCGACGTGAGCAAGGTCTCCATCGTCGGAAGCGACCTGAAGACCGTCGAACGCGTGACCGGAAAGCTCAGCTACGGACGGGTCGCCGGCGCGGGTGCGGCCAGCGGAGCATGGTTCGGACTCTTCCTCGGCCTGCTGCTGACGTTCGTCACGAACTCACCGAACGTACTGCTCTACGCCTTCGCCGCGATCGTCATCGGTGCCGGCTTCGGGATGCTGTTCGGCATCGTCTCGTACGCGATCACCCGTCGAACCCGCGACTTCACCTCGACCCACCAGGTGCTCGCGAGCCACTACGAGATCATCGTCGACCCCTCACTCACGCTTCGGGCGCAGGAGACCCTGGCCCGTTCCGACTCCCGCTAGTCACGCGTTACGCCAGCCATGCCTCGACATCGTCAGCCGTGCGCGGGATGCCGATCGACAGGTTCTCGGCGCCGGCGTCCGTGACGAGGATGTTGTCTTCGATCCGCACGCCGATCCCGCGATACTCCTCGGGAACGGTGAGGTCGTCCGGCTGGAAGTAGAGCCCCGGCTCGATCGTGAACACCATCCCGGCCTCGAGTATGCCGTCGATGTACAGGTCGCGCCGTGCCTGTGCGCAGTCGTGGACGTCGATCCCGAGATGATGCGAGGTGCCGTGCACCATGTATCGACGATGGAATTGGTTGTCGGGAGACAGCGATTGTTCGGCGCTCACCGGCAGCATCCCCCACTCCGCCGTCTTCCGGGCGATGACCTCCATTGCCGTCGCGTGGATCTCGCGGAACCGGATGCCCGGCCGCACGATGGCGAAGGCGGCATCCGCTGCTTCCCGCACGGCCTCGTAGACCCGCCGCTGCACCTCGCTGAAGCGACCGTTCACCGGCAACGTGCGGGTGATGTCGGCGGTGTAGTAGCTGTCGAGTTCGATGCCGGCGTCGATGAGGATCAGGTCACCGGGAACGACGGCACCGTCGTTTCGTGTCCAGTGCAGCACGCAGGCGTGATCGCCGCTCGCCGCGATGGTGTCGTAGCCGACGGCATTGCCCTCGGCGCGGGCCCGGCGGTTGAACGTGCCCTCGACGAGCCGCTCGCCGCGCTCGTGCGCGGTGATCTCGGCGCGGTCGGCGATGACGTCGTCGAAACCCTTCTTCGTCGCGGCGACGGCACGCCTCATCTGCTCGATCTCGTAGGCGTCTTTGACGAGGCGCAGCTCTGAGAGGTCGCGGGCCAGCTCGGTGTCGGCATCGAGGAACGGATCTCCACTCGCGACGAATCCGAAGTCGCCGTTCTCGTCGGCGTTGAGCCGGGAGATGCGGGGGAGTTCCAGCTGCCGGGCGATCTCCGGGTCGGCGTCCCGCACGACGAGGGTGTTCTGATCCGAGCCGGCGATCACCGACTCGAACTCGGCGAGGTCGGCGGTGGCGAGGCCGAGGTCGTGGGCGACGTGACTGAGCGAGGG
>JANYGT010000032.1 GCA_025362355.1 Lacisediminihabitans sp.
CCCTCGCGGATCAGGCCGAGCAGGATGTGCTCGGTGCCGATGTAGTTGTGGCCGAGCTGCAGTGCCTCGCGGAGGCTGAGCTCAAGCACCTTCTTGGCGCGCGGCGTGAACGGGATGTGACCCGTCGGCTGCTGCTGGCCCTGGCCGATGATGTCCTGGACCTGCTCGCGCACGGCGTCGAGCGAGATTCCGAGGGACTCGAGGGCCTTGGCTGCGACGCCTTCACCCTCGTGGATGAGGCCGAGCAGGATGTGCTCCGTGCCGATGTAGTTGTGGTTGAGCATTTTGGCTTCTTCTTGCGCCAAAACGACAACGCGGCGAGCCCGGTCGGTAAATCGTTCGAACATGTCTACTCCTCTGGCACCGATGCAGGTTTGGCGCCGTTATAGAGAGAGTAACCAGCGAACCATGTGATTACTGCCCCTGTTCGCCCTAGGCGTGACGGCATCCGTCCGCTCGTCCTTTTCCCTCCTCAAAACGCAGGAGATTCTGCCTTTTTCGAGCAAAAGAGGCATGTTTTGCTCAGGATGACGAAGAACTCCTGCGTTTTCGGAGAGGCACGTGCCGCAGGAAGCGGATGCTCGGTGCGGGCGCTATTCGAGGCAGGATGTGGCAGCTCGACAAGAGGTACACCTTCTCGAGCAGGGCAGATACGGCCGCAACTCAAGAAGGCCGCATCGGTGGAGCACCGACCGGGCTAGAGCGGACGCTCCTTCTCGATACGGGCGCGCTCCTCGGCCTCGATGTCGGCGTAGACCTTGCGCTCCGTGCGGTCGGCCCTCAGGATCGACCTCATCACGAGCCAGAACACGAGTCCGAGCAGGATCGTCGGGACGACGGAGTAGATCGCGTTGCCCCAAAATCCCTGAATCACTTTCGTAGGATACGGGCTCTCGCTGGGAGCGCCCTACTTCCCACCGTTGGCGATGATCGACATGACGCCCTGGATGATCGAATAGACCCCGACGCCGGCGACGGCAATCCACAGAATGAGGCGTGTCGACGAGACCTTCTTCGGATCTTTCGGCTCTTTCGGCAGGTAACTCACTGGAGAACCATACCCGGCGCTACTTCACCAAAGGGAACAGGATCGTCTCGCGGATGCCGAGGCCGGTCAGCGCCATCAACAGCCGGTCGATACCCATCCCCATTCCACCGGTCGGCGGCATCCCGTGCTCGAGCGCACGCAGGAATTCCTCGTCGAGGCGCATCGCCTCCAGGTCACCGGCTGCTCCGAGCTTCGCCTGCGCGATGAACCGCTCGCGCTGGATGACCGGATCGACGAGTTCCGAATATCCGGTCGCCAACTCGAATCCACGGATGTAGAGGTCCCACTTCTCGACCAGCCCGGGCTTCGATCGGTGGTCGCGCACCAGCGGGCTCGTGTCGACCGGGAAGTCCATGACGAAGGTCGGACGCTCGAGCTCGCCCTTCATGAAGTGCTCCCAGAGCTCCTCGACATACTTGCCGGCCGTCGGTTGCCCGACCT
Source organism: Lacisediminihabitans sp. (assembly GCA_025362355.1). Classification (GTDB taxonomy): domain Bacteria; phylum Actinomycetota; class Actinomycetes; order Actinomycetales; family Microbacteriaceae; genus Lacisediminihabitans. Next base: position 1,490 of record JANYGT010000032.1, read on the forward strand.
CGATGCCGAGCGAATCGGCCTTCGCCTTCAGTTCATCGAGCGGCGTCTCGACCGTGATGGACCAGCCGGATGCCGCGTTCAGCGACTCGTACATCGAGATGCGGTCCCACTGCCCGCCGAGGTCGAACTCCGTGCCGTCGTTCCACGTGACGACGTGCGAACCCGACACCGCGAACGCGGCGTTCTGCACCATCTCCTGGGTGAGATCCGCCATCTGGTTGTAGTCGCCGTAGGCCTGGTAGGCCTCGAGCATCGCGAACTCGGGCGAGTGAGTCGAGTCTGCGCCCTCGTTGCGGAAGTTGCGGTTGATCTCGAACACCCGCTCGATGCCGCCGACGACGGCCCGCTTCAGATACAGCTCGGGCGCGATGCGCAGGTACAGCTCGGTATCGAAGGCGTTGCTGTGCACGACGAACGGTCGAGCGGATGCCCCGCCGTGCATCGTCTGCAGCATCGGCGTCTCGACCTCGATGTAACCGTGATCGTCGAAGGTGCGCCGGAGCGATGCGACGGCGATCGACCGATTCCGCACATTGTCGCGGGCGGCCTCGCGCGAGATCAGGTCGAGGTACCGTTGGCGGACGCGGGTCTCCTCGCTGAGTTCGCCGTGCAGGTTCGGCAGCGGACGGATCGCCTTCGCCGCGATCTTCCAGCCCTGAGCGAGCACACTCAGTTCGCCGCGGCGACTGGAGATGACCTCGCCCGTGACGAAGAGGTGGTCGCCGAGGTCGACGAGCTCCTTCCACTCGTCGAGCGACTCCTGGCCGACCTCGGCGAGCGAGACCATGGCCTGGATGCGGGATCCGTCGCCGGCCTGCAACGACGCGAAACAGAGTTTGCCCGTGTTGCGAAGGTGCACGACACGCCCGGCGAGGCCGACGGTGTCGCCGGTGACGGCATCCGTCTCCAGGTTCGCGTACTTCCGGCGGGTGGCCGCGATCGTGGTCGTGATAGGGAGCGAGACCGGGTAGGCCTCTGCCCCGGAGTCGATGAGGCGGTCGCGTTTGACGAGGCGGACCTTGGTCTGCTCCGAAATCTCCTCGTCGGTCGGCTGTGCCTCTGCTGCGGCCGGCTGGTCGGTCATCGCTGTACTCCCGTGATTGTCGCCCCAAGTTTACGGGAGCGGATCTCGTCGATCTCGACGGGCTCGATCACCGGTGCCGCCCGATCACCAGCGCCGCCCGATCACCGGCGCCGCTCGATCACCGAAGCGGCCCGTTCACCGGTGCCGCCCGATCACCGGCGGTCGGCCCCGGCAGGACTCAGTGCCCCTGCGTCCCCTGCAGGAAGATCGTCGCGTTGTCGATGAGGCGCGTCGTGCCGACCCTCGCGGCAATGAGGATGACGGCTTTGCCGCGGTATCCGTCATCCACCGGTAGGAAGGTCGCGGGGTCGACGACCTTGAGGTAGTCGAGTTCGATCTGGTCGTCGCCGCTCAGCACCGACTGGGCCGCCGCGAGCACCGCGTCGATGCCACGGTCTGCGGATGACTCAGCCGCCTCGAGCGCGCCCGACAGGCCGAGCGCCGCCCGCCTCTGCTTCGCGTCGAGAAAGCGGTTACGGCTCGACAGCGCGAGACCGTCGGGCTCGCGGACCGTCGGGACGGTCTCGACCCGCACCGGCTCGTCGAGGTCGGCGACCATCCGACGCACGAGGAAGACCTGCTGGGCGTCTTTCTGGCCGAAGAGCACGACATCCGGCCGCACGATGTTCAGTAGTTTCGAGACGACGGTGAGCACGCCGTCGAAGTGACCGGCGCGAGAGCGGCCCTCGTACAGCGAACCGATCTGGCCGGCGGTGACGCGCGTCTGAGTCGCTCCGTGCGGATACATCTCGTCGACGCTCGGGGTGAACGCGAAGGGGACCCCCGCGGCGCTCAACTGTTCGAGGTCTGCGGAGAGCGTTCGCGGATAGAGGTCGAGATCTTCGTTCGCGCCGAACTGCAGCGGGTTGACGAAGATCGAGACGACGACGAGGTCGGCCGCCTCTTTCGCGCGCTCGATGAGCGCGAGGTGTCCGGCGTGGAGAGCGCCCATTGTCGGCACGAGGGCGACGGTGCGCCCGACGTCGCGGGCCGCGGTGATGGCGGTGCGCAGGCCGACAATGGTTGCGACGGCGATGGTTGGCACCCTCCGATGCTAGACGGAGTTTGCCGAAGCGATGTGCGCGAGCAGGGCATCCGCGAACTCGTCCTGGTGCTCGAGGTGGGGAGAATGGCCGCAGTTCTCGAGCAGCAGCTCGTGGTACTCCCCACCGTTCGCCGCATAGCGATCGAAGACCGCACGTGTCTGGGCGATCATCTGCTGCGCCGGAGCGACACTCTCGCCCGGCCAGCCCGGGATGACGCCGACCTGGCCGAGGTAGTTGATGTCGAAGTAGGAGGCGTCGGAGACGATGGCATCCTGTGCGCCGCGAACCCACAGGATGCGCGGCTTCGCAGCGAGATCGACGATGCCGGAGACGTCGAAATAGCCCGGCACCATGGTGTTCAGAACGCCGTTCCTCCCCGCCGCGAAGCCGGGCCAGTTCTCGGATGCGGCGGCGTCGCCCGGATAGTTCGATGGCCCGGTGGCTGTGGTCAGCATCGACTCGACCCAGGTGTCGACGTGGTCGGAGGCGAAACCTGGGGCGACGTAGGAGCTCGTGTAGACGGCGAAGGCGGCGAGCGGGTTGTCACGGGAGGTGTCATGGGCCGCGAGGCTGGCGACGAACTCCTGGTTCGCGCCGCCGCCGCCCGTGCCGGCGTCGTCATCCGTGAGCCGTGTTCCGTCGAGGGCGGTGCCGCCGAAGCCGTAAGGCGAAACCGGCGACTCGAGGGTCAGACTCAGCACAGGGTGATCCAGCGCGTATTGCATTGCAACGCCGCCGCCCATGCTCCAGCCGACGAGATGAACGTCGCCGAGGCCGAGCGCCGTGACCGTCTCGAACACGTCGTCGCTGAAGTCGCGAAGGCCACGGGTGGCATCCACCGGCTTCGTCTCGGTGTCGCCGAATCCGCGGAGGTCGATGGCGTAGGCCCGCACCGATTGCGGGAGGGCGAGCATCAGAGGCTGCCAGAACAGTGACGACGAGACATTGCCGTGGATGAAGACCACGGCCGGAGCATCGCTTCCGGCATCGGCGACCCGGTGCAGAACGTTCACAGCCAACCTGTCGAGAGGCATGGTCGTCGAGAGGATTCCATCGAAAAGCGACATCGTCGTTGCTCCATCCGGGCCTCTCTTCTGAAGCCCGCTCGGGGTGGGATATTCGAGCGTAGCCTGACGGAATGACCAGTGAATTGCAAGGGCGGAAAGCACTCATTACCGGAGGTGCGAGCGGAATCGGGGCGGCCATCGCACGCGCGTTCGCAGCGGAGGGCGCGCGGGTCGTGATCGCCGATCTCGACGGCTCGGCAGCGGCATCCCTCGCCGGCGAACTCGGCGGTGAATCGTGGGAGGTCGATCTCACCGACACTGCGGCGCTGACCGGGCCGCTCGACGTCGACATTCTCGTCAACAACGCGGGCATCCAGCATGTGAGCCCGATCGAGAGCTTCGACCCGGCGAAATTCCACACCATCCTCACCCTCATGGTCGAGGCGCCGTTCCTGCTCATCCGGGCGGCGCTGCCCCACATGTACGAGCGGGGATTCGGGCGCGTGATCAACATCTCGAGCGTTCACGGCCTCCGCGCGTCCGAATTCAAGTCTGCCTACGTGACCGCGAAACATGCGCTCGAGGGGCTCTCGAAGACCACCGCCCTCGAGGGTGCACCGCACGGGGTGACCAGCAATTGCATCAACCCCGGCTACGTGAACACGCCGCTCGTTCAGAAGCAGATCGCCGACCAGGCGAAGAGTCACGGCATCCCGGAGTCGGAGGTGGTCGAGAAGGTCCTCCTGGTTAACAGTGCGATCAAGCGGATGACGGAACCCGCCGACATCGCCTCCCTCGCGGTCTGGCTGGCCGGCCCTCACGCGAGCATGGCGACGGGCGCGTCGTACGTCGTCGACGGCGGCTGGAGCGCGCGATGAGCGAGTTGCCGCACGAGAGCGACATCCCGGTTCGCGGCGGCACGCTCCATGTCGGGCAATGGGGACCGGCATCCGGTCCGGTTGTCGTCGCCGTGCACGGCATCACCGCCTCTCATCGCGCTTGGGCGACGCTCGCGACGGCCCTTCCGGGCGTGCGTCTGATCGCGCCCGATCTTCGTGGGCGCGGCAGGAGCAACGCGCTACCCGGGCCATTCGGGATGACCCAGCACGCCGAGGATCTCGTCGCAATGATGGATGCCCTCGGCATCACGAGCGCCCCGATCGTCGGCCATTCGATGGGCGGTTTCGTCGCACTCGTCGCCTCGCAGCTCTCCCCGGACCGCTTCCCGTCGCTGCTCCTCGTCGACGGCGGCCTGCCGCTCGACCTCCCGGCGGGCGCGAGCATCGACACCGTGCTCGCTGCCACCCTCGGACCGGCGGCAGCGCGACTGTCGATGACCTTTGCCAGCGAGGATGCCTACCTCGAGTTCTGGAGGCAGCATCCGGCATTCGGCGGCTCGTTGAGTGACGACGTCGTGCAGTATGCGCTCTACGATCTGCAGGGCGTGGCCCCGGCCCTCCACCCGGAGTCGTCGATCGACGCGGTGTCGTTCGATTCGGCTGAGCTGTACGGCGGGGAGGCCGTCGAGACGGCTCTCGACGAGGTGCGCGAGTTCACGCTGCTGACCGCGCCGCGCGGGCTGCTCGACCAGACTCCGGGCATCTATGACGGTCGCGCTGTCGAGCGCTGGCGCCGTCAGCTGCCGCTCGCCACGATCGTCGAGGTGCCCGACGTGAACCACTACACGATCGTGATGTCGGCCGCGGGTGCCGACGTGATCGCGGCGCGCATCCGTCCCCTGATCGGCGCCTGAGCCTCATCCACTTACCTTTTTTCCAACCACGTGCACGTGCGCACAGGTAAGCGGTTGGAAAAAACGTCAGCGGTTGGGTGCTACGCCCCGCGCGGCGCCCGACGCAGCGCGTTGTCGACCGACGACCGCACGAGGGGCGCGAGCAGCAGCCCGGGCGACTCGATACCGATCGACGCGAGGATGCCCGTCGCCTGGTCGACGATCGCACTCGAGAAGCTCGTCGCCGTCGCGATCGCCTCCGCGTAGGCGGCGCGGTCCCCCTCCGCGACGATGATCGGCTCCCCACCCATCTCGACGACGAGGGCCTGTCCGATCGGCTGCACCGGACCGGGCGCCGTCACCGCGAAATAGCTTCCGGTGAGCTGGCCGAGATCCATGCTCGTTCCGGTGAATGAGATCGCCGGATGGATCGCGAGCGGAATGGCTCCGGATGCCGTGGCCGGCAGCAGCACATCCGTCCCGAACTCGGCGGCGGTGTGCATCACCAACTGCCCCGGCTGCCACGCACCGGTCGCAGCCAGACCGGCCACGAGCGCCGCCAGCTCGTCGGCCGGCACGGCGAGGATCACCAGTTCGCTGCGCTCGATCAGCACGGGAACGTCGAGGATCGGCGCCCCGGGCAGCATCGCCTCGGCGCGCTCACGACTGTGCTCCGAGATGGCGGAGATGCCGACGATCGCGTGGCCGGCACCGGCGAGCGCCGCCCCGAGCACCGGCCCGACGCGTCCGGCGCCGACGATGCCGATTCCCAAACGCCCGGAGCGCTGCTGCCCGGTCATGCCGGCGCGTCACCCTCGCGCCAGCGGTGCGAGGTATCGCGCTGGCCGGCCGCGACGGCGGCGGTCGCGACGGTGTCGAAGAAGGCGATGGCGGCATCCTGGTCGACGACGTCGAGGTGTGCCCGGATCGGACCGTGCACCGTGTGCAGGTGCACATCGACGAGGCGCAGCATCCGCAGCACCGGTCCCTGCTCGATCGCGACGCTCTGCAGTCGAGGCTGCGGAACCACGATGAAGCGACGCCAGACGGCTCCCTTCCGAAGCACGAACGAGCCCGGGGTCACCAGGAATCCGTTGCGTCGCCAAGAGAGCGGACGCAGCCAAGCGGCACGCAACGGGGAGTTTGTGAAACCATCGTCACCCCCGCGCGAGCGCAGCCCGCGTTCGATCATCGCGACCGAATCCTCGCCGACGAGATCCGGGAGCAGCAGCTCGAGCACCTTGGTCACCTCGGCGATGTTGCCCACCGGCAGCAGGGTCGTGTTCGCCTGGTTGTCGGCGCCACGCGTACGCGAGTGCGAGGCGCGATTGACCCGCACCTCCCACCAGCCGAACGGTCGCCAGAACAGGGGCTGGAAGACCTCGACGGAGTGGATGCGCCCGGGAGGAAGGGTCTCGTTGGTGGTCGACAGCAGGCCGAAGCCGACCCGTACCCCGTCGGGCGTGCCGGAGATGCTGTAGCGAAGCGACTTCGAGAAGCGGCGAACGTAGTAGCTTCCGAATCCGAGCACGCTCGGAAACGCGATGACCAGGGCGAAGAAATTGCCGGTGATCGAGATCCAGACGACGATGCCGGCGATGATGAGGAGCATGAACGTCGAGCCGGTTCCGAGGATCATCGATCCGATGAGGCGGCCGAGATGGATCTTCACGATCGATTCCGGAGGCGTCGTCGTGTCTTGGAGCGGCGCGAGGAACTCGTTGACGCGGCGGTCGATGACTGTGTCGCCGGCGGTCGCCGCGGCGGGGGCTGCGGCCGCGTGCGTGCCGGACGCGAGGCGCAGGATCTCGCGGCGCAGGTCATCCGCGGCTCCCGACCCGAGGTATGACAGGTTCACATTCGCGTCGTGCCCGGCCTGGTTGATCTCGAGTTTGGCTGCCCCGAACAGTCTCGCGACCAGCGGACGAACGATGTTGATTCCCTGGATGCGGTCGAGCCGCGCCTTGCGGTTGGTGCGCACGAACACGCCGGAACGCACTTCGACCACCTCGTCGGTGATGCGGAAGGTGTGCATCCGCCACGACACGTAGAAGACACCGATCAGCACGATGAGGACTCCGACGATGATGAGCAGCGCCTGGATGATGTACCCGTGACTGACGATGTAGTCGATCGGGTTGCCCTCGCGGTCGTACTGCGGGATGAAGATCGCCGCGATGCGCTCGCGAAGGTTCGCCACCACCCAGCCGAGGATGACGATGAGGAAGAATCCGCCCTTCAGCAGCGGTGAGACCGGGTGCAGCCTGTGCCATTCACCGTCGGTCAATCGCACAACGGGCCTGGCGGAAGAAACACCCTGCTGGGGCGCATTGGAGGGAAGCGCCGCGCCCGACGACTCGGTCACAGACCCGCCCGGCGGCTCTCCGCCACGTCGACGAGATGGTCGCGAAGGGCATCGGCATCCGCTTCGAGGAGTCCGGGGATCGTGACGCCCGCGGATGCTGCTGCCGTGACGAATTTCAGCTCGCTCAGCCCGAGTCCACGGGCGATCGGCCCCCGGTTGATGTCGACGAGCTGCATGCGGCCGTAGGGCACGGCGACGAAGCGCTGCCACATGATTCCTCGACGAAAGAGCAGGTCATCCTCACGGAGTTGGTAGCCGATCGCCCGAACACGTCGCGGAACGAGGATGAGATTCACCAGCCCGCAGATCGCGAGGGCGGCGAGCACGATTGCGAGCCAGAGCACGTCGAGAAGGAGCCAGAACACGACGGCACCGGCTGCTGTGGCGAGCAGGAAAACGAGCGCCCCGACGAGGTCGACGACGACGAGTTTCGGCGAGACACGACGCCATTCGGTATCCGGTAGTTCGAGGCGCTTCACTTCGGTGCTCCCTGGCTGGTGCTTGATCGTCGTCTCGCGTCAGGGCCGAACCCTGACGACCTTTCGTCCGCTGTCGTCATCATCGTCGTCATCGCTCGGAGGAATGGTGCACATGTGCTCGGCGATGAGCCCACCCGCGAGGAGTACTCCCGCTCCGACGATAGTCGCGATCGCCGGTCCGATCGAGCCGGCCGGCACAATCGACCGGGTGAAGAGGTAGACCGTGAGCCCCATCCCGACGCCCGCGATCAGCGCCCCTGTCAGCGCACTCGCCTTGGCGAGCACGAGCACGCGCGTGGCGTAATAGGGGTCGATCGGACCCTTGGCCGTTCCGCGGGTCAGGCGTCGGATCGGCACGGCGAGCGAGATGACGATTCCGCCGATGAGCGCGAGCGCAAGCGCAAGGGTCAGCGGAGGAAGGAGGATCGGTCGACCGCCCGAGGTGAGACCGGCCTCGAGGAACGCTCCGCCGACGCCGCCGATCGCGGCGAGGACGATGAGGATGGTCACGCTCGTGCGCTTCATTCGAACACCTCGGCCGGAGCGGAGAGCGGGGCGGCCGCGAACGTCCGGACCTCGTCGGATCGGGCAGCAGCGAGCCCCGCGATCGCTCCATAGCCTGGCAGTGTCGCAGCGGGGTCGGCCTGCAGCCACGGCACGATGACGAAGGCCCGTTCCGAGGCGCGCGGATGCGGGAGGACCAGCCGATCCGTCGACTGCTCGATATTGCCGAAGGTCACGATGTCGAGATCGAGGGTTCGGTCGCCCCAGCGAACGGTGCGAACCCGGCCGTGTTCGGCCTCGATGCGGTTGAGGCTGTCGAGGAGCTGTTCCGGAGGCTGCGCGCTGTCGACGAGCACGATCGCGTTGAGGTAGCTCGGGGCGGTGGCATCCACTCCGTCCGGCTTGACCGCACTGGACTCCACGATCCCGGATGCGGCTGTGACGACCACACCGTCGAGCGCGGCGATATCGGCGACGGCGGCGCGCAGATTCGCCTCACGGTCGCCCAGATTCGAGCCGATCGCGATGACCGCGGGGAGCGTGAGCGGCCGGCGGCCAGGCCCACCGATCGGGCCGAGGGTGCGGGTCATCGCTCGCGGCCTCTCGTGAGGGTGACCGTGACATCCGCGAACGGCACCGTGATCGGAGCGCTTGGCTTGTGCACCGTGACGGTGACGGACTGCGCGAGTTCGTGAGCGAGCACCACGTCGACGATGCGCTGGGCGACGGTCTCGATCAGGTCGACCGGGCTCGACTCGACGGCGGCGACGACCTCCTCGGCGAGGATGCCGTAGTGGATGGTGCGGCCGAGGTCGTCGGAGTCGGCCGCGCCACCGAGATCGGTCGCGACGCGCACATCGACGACGAACTCCTGCCCGTTCTCCCGTTCGTCGGCGAAGACGCCGTGGTGCGCGAAGGCCCGCAGGCCGATCAGGGCGATCTCGTCGCGCCCGGCTGTTTCCGAATGATTCATGGCTGCATCGCCTCCCAGACATCGAGCGCCGCGGTCGTACCCGCGACATCGTGAACCCGAACCCCCCACACCCCGGCCTGTGCGGCGAGCGCACTGATGGTGGCGGTCGCCGGATCGCGGTCTTTCGTCGTGGCCGTCTCGGGCAGGAGTTCTCCCAAAAATCTCTTGCGCGAAGCCCCGATCAGGATCGGATAGCCGATCGTTCCGAGCGCCGGCAGATTCGACAGCAGCTGCCAGTTCTGCGAAGCGGTCTTCGCGAAACCGATCCCCGGATCGAGGATGATGCGGTCCGGTCGGACGCCGTTGACGATGAGTTCCGCGACCCGGAGTTTCAGCTCGTTACGCACGTCTTTCAGCACGTTGCCGTACTCGGCGTTCGCGGACATCGTCTTGCTCGGGCCGCGCCAGTGCATCGCGAGAAAGTGGAGGCCGGTCTCGGCGGCGACGCGCGCCATTCCCTCATCCGCCAGTCCGCCGGAGACGTCGTTGATCAGCACGGCGCCGAGTTCAGCCGCGGCGAGGGCCGTCGCGGCGTTCATCGTGTCGACACTCACCGGGATGCCGCGATCGACGAGCCCTCTGATCACCGGCAGCACCCGGAGCTGCTCCTGGCGGATCGGAACACGGTCGGCACCCGGGCGCGTGGACTCCCCGCCGACGTCGATGATCTGGGCGCCCGCCCGCATGAGGTCCGCGCCCCGGATGATCGCGTCATCCAGATTGAGGAAGTCGCCGCCGTCGCTGAACGAGTCGGGCGTGATGTTGACGATGCCCATGATGCGCGGGCGCGAGAGCCCGATCGGCCGGTGCGGACGCAGCGAGACGATTTCGCTACTCATGCCGGCGTTTCACCATGCCTGTATCCAATCATCGCGACGGCCTCGGCACGAGCCGCCGGTTCAGACAGTATCCCGCGACTGGCGACGGTGAGGGTCGAACTTCCGGGCTGGCGCGCACCGCGGGAGGTCACGCATCCGTGAACCGCGTCGAGCACGACGAGCAGTCCGGCCGGTGCGAGCCCCGACTGGAGGGCATCCGCGACCTGTTCGGTCAGTCGCTCCTGTAGCTGCGGACGGGAGGCGATCGTCTCGACGACCTTCGCGATGGCACCCAGACCGACGATCCGCTCGCCGGGCATGTAGGCGACGCTGGCGACTCCTATGAACGGCAGCAGGTGGTGCTCGCAGACCGAGCGGAACTCGATGTCGCGGATGACGACGAGCTCACCCTCCTCCCCCGCGAGAGCACTCGTCGCCACGAGTCCATCGGTATCGACACCGATCCCGGAGAAGAACTCGGCGTACATCTCCGCCACACGCTCGGGCGTGCGGACGAGCCCGGCACGCGAGGGATCCTCGCCGATTGCGGCGAGGATCTCGCGAACCGCGGCTTCGATGCGCGCCGTGTCGATTCGTCCAGCCCCCGAAGAGGACACCGTCGCCCTAGGCGGTGGCGATATCGGGACGCTTGCGCGGGCGGGGCTCGCGTGCCTTCTTCGGCTGGGGATCAGACATCACGCCACCGTCGACGACTCCGCCGTCGATCGGGGCCTTCGACGGCATCGCGACCGCTGGGAGACTCGAAACGGGGCGCTTCGTGCTCGACAGCCACTGCGGGCGCTCCGGCATCTTCTTCACGTCTTTGAAGATCTCGGCCAGCTCGTTGTGGTCGAGGGTCTCCTTCTCGAGCAGAGCCGTCGCCAGGCGGTCGAGGATGTCGCGGTTCTCGTTCAGCACGTTCCACGCCTCGTCGTGCGCGTTCTCGATGAGTGCGCGCACCTCGTCGTCGACCTGCTCTGAGACGCGCTCCGAGTAGTCGCGCTGGCTGCCCATGTCGCGTCCGAGCCACATCTCGCCCGAGCCGGAGCCGAGCTTTACCGAACCTAGAGTGGACGACATCCCGAATTCCGTCACCATCTTGCGTGCGGTGGATGTCGCCTTCTCGATGTCATTGGATGCACCGGTCGTCGGGTCGTGGAACACGACCTCCTCGGCGACCCGGCCGCCCATGGCGTAGGCGAGCTGGTCGAGCAGTTCGTTGCGGCTGACCGAGTAGCGGTCTTCGACCGGCATGACCATCGTGTAGCCCAGGGCACGGCCGCGCGGGAGGATCGTGATCTTCGTCACCGGGTCGGTGTTGTTCATCGCCGTCGCGACGAGTGCGTGACCGCCCTCGTGGTACGCGGTGATGAGCTTCTCCTGGTCGCGCATGACTCGGGTGCGGCGCTGTGGTCCGGCCATGACGCGGTCGACGGCCTCATCCAGTGCACGGTTGTCGATCAGCTGGGCGTTGGAGCGCGCGGTGAGGAGGGCGGCCTCGTTGAGCACGTTGGCGAGATCCGCACCGGTGAATCCGGGGGTCTTGCGGGCGAGCACTTCGAGGTCGACGCCGGCCGCGAGCGGCTTGCCTTTTCCGTGCACCTCGAGGATCTTCTTGCGCCCGAGCATGTCGGGAGCATCCACGCCGATCTGGCGATCGAAGCGACCGGGGCGGAGGAGCGCCGGGTCGAGGATGTCGGGGCGGTTCGTCGCCGCGATCAGGATGACGTTCGTCTTGACGTCGAATCCATCCATCTCGACCAGC
>JANYGT010000043.1 GCA_025362355.1 Lacisediminihabitans sp.
CACGCCCCTTCGAATCGCTGTCATCCAGCATGAATGGACCGAGGATGCCGATGCGCTCCAGTCCTGGCTCGATGAAGCGATCGATCTCGCCGCGGCATCCGGCGCCCGCATCGTTTTCCTTCCAGAACTCACCCTCTCCCGCTACCCGGCGGATGTGCTTCCCGGCGGATCCCCGGCGCAGACAGCTGAGGATCTGGCGACCGGCCCGACTCTCGCCTTCGCTGCCCGTGCGGCACGTCGCGCCGGTGTGTTCGTGCACGCCTCTGTCTTCCGCAGGTCGGAGGGTGCCGACGGGCTCGGCCTCAACACCGCGATCGTCGTCGACCCGGCGGGGAAGCTTGTCGCCGCAACCGACAAACTGCACATCCCGGTGACGGCCGGGTACTACGAGGATCGCTATTTCCGGCCCGGATCCGCCGAGGATCCCTATCCCGTCTACGAGTTCGACGGACTCGAGGGCGCCCGCATCGGCCTGCCGACCTGCTGGGACGAGTGGTTCCCGGAGGTCGCCCGCGCGTACTCCCTCGGCGGCGCGAATGTCGTGGCGTATCCGACAGCCATCGGTTCGGAGCCCGACCATCCGCACTTCGACACCCAGCCGCTCTGGCAGAAGGTGATCGTCGGCAACGGCATCGCGAACGGACTGTTCATGGTCGTTCCGAATCGCACCGGGGCCGAGACGCGGCCGGATGGCACTGCCGGAAACACTTTCTACGGCTCGTCGTTCGTCAGCGATCCCTACGGTCGCATCCTCGTCGAGGCGCCGCGAGACGAACCGTGCGTGCTCGTGACCGACCTCGATCTCGCCCAGCGTGAGGACTGGCTCGCGCTGTTCCCCCTCCTGGCGACCCGGCGCCCGGATACCTACGGCGCGCTGACCGCGCCCGTTCCGGCCCAGCCGTGAACTGGAGGATGCCGGCGGAGGGCACGCCGCACGAGCGCCTCTGGATGGCCTGGCCGACAGGCGGCTACACCCTCGGCGACACGGGTGCCGACGCCGAAGAGGCACGCCTGACCTGGGCGGCGGTCGCCAATGCGGCGGCTGGCTTCGAACCCGTGAGTGTCGTCATCCATCCGCGCGATGTCGACATCGCACCCCGCTATCTCGACGGAGCGATCGAGCTGCACGTTCGGGAGATCGATGATGCGTGGATGCGCGACACCGGCCCGACATTCGTGGTCGACGACCAGGCTCCCGGTCGGCTCGGCGCCGTCGACTGGACGTTCAACGGCTGGGGCGGCCAGGAGTGGGCGAGCTGGGAGCACGATGCCACCCTCGCCGGTGCGATCGCCGCGCTGGCGGGGGCCGAGCTGATCGAGTCGACGCTGGTCAACGAGGGGGGCGGCATCCACGTCGATGGTCAGGGCACGGTGCTCGCGACCGAGACGGTGCAGCTAGACCTCGGCCGCAATCCCGGGTTGACGAGGGCCGGTGTCGAGGCCGAGTTCGCTCGCACCCTCGGCACGATGGCGACGATCTGGCTGCCGCGGGGCCTCACGCGCGACTCCAACCGGTTCGGCACCCGCGGTCATGTCGACATCGTGGCCACCTTCGCCGCCGCCGGTGTCGTGCTGCTGCACGACCAGCGCGACGCATCGCATCCGGATTCCGTCGTCACCGACGAGCTGCGGTCGGTGCTGGCCGCCGCGCTCGACGCCAACCGGGTGCCCCTCGAGCTCGTCGCACTCCCCGCGCCCGCTGTGCTTCGCGACGCCGAGGGATTCGTCGACTACAGCTACGTGAACCACGTGCTGGTGAACGGGGGCGTGATCGCCTGCGCGTTCGACGATGCACGGGATGCCGACGCCGTCGCCATCCTCAGCGACGCGTATCCCGGGCGCACCGTCGTCGCGGTCGACGCGCGGCCGTTGTTCGCCCGCGGGGGCGGCATCCACTGCATAACGCAGCAGCAGCCGGCCGTGTGACCTCGACAGGCTGATCCCGGCCTACCGCTTCGGCCACTGCCACAGCGGCCCCTCGAGAGCTCCCAGCCCGACGACCGTGGTCTCGCCGAACGACTTCTCCAACTCGTGCACGAGTGCGCCCTCCGCTCGGAGAGCGGCGACGAAGGACTCGGAGTGCGACACCACGATCAGCTGCGAATGGGCGGATGCCCGCGCCACCAGTCGGGCGAGCGGCGCGAGCAGCGAGGGATGAAGGCTGGTCTCCGGCTCGTTGAGCACGAGCAGTTCGGCCGGACGCGGGCTGAGAAGAGCTGCGATCCAGAGCAGGTAGCGCAGCGTGCCGTCCGACAGCTCGGAGGCATCGAGTGGGCGCAACAGCCCAGGCTGGCTGAGCCGAAGCGAGAACAGACCGGCGACGACATCGATGTGGATGCGGCTGCCGGGAAAGGCGTGGTCGATGGCGGCATCCAGCGCGGAAGGATCCCCGATTTCGCAAATAGTCTGCAGCGCGGCGGCGAGATCCGAGCCGTCGGAGGCGAGCACCGGCGTGCGCGTGCCGATCTGCGAGCGCCTGGCCGGGGCATCCACGTCCGTGCGAAGGTGGTCGTAGAACCGCCACGAGCGCATCGACTCGCGCAGCGCATACAGCTCGGGCGCAACCTGCGGGTCGGATACCTCCCCGAGCATGCTCGACCACGACGGGAGTCGACTCTCGTACAGACGCCAGCCATCGTCGCCGCGAATGCGCACGATCGGCCCCCTGCGCTCGCTGAGGAGCGTTCCCGGGCGAAGGATCGCGCCGCTCCACACGCTCTCGACCTTGATCTCCGGGTCGAGGCCGAAGGCTGTTCGACGCGACGGGTCTGGCAGCCGACCCTCCGGCACCGGGAGCCCGAGGTCGATCGCGTAGCCGAGGTCGTCGCCCGAGAATCCGAGCCGCAGCGAGACCGGCCCGCGCCTCACCGTTCCCTGCACGGGACTGCGTCCGTCGCGAACGGCGAGGCCGATCGTCTCCGGGCCGGCCCAGAGTGTCGAGGGGAGGCCTCCCTCGCGCGCAAGGGCCGCGATCGCTCCGTCCCTTGATGCCGCGGCCAGCAGTCTGAGCGCGCGATAGAGGCTCGACTTTCCGCTGCCGTTCGCGCCGGTGACCACCGTCACCCGAGCGAGTTCGAGCACCAGGCTGCGCAGGGACCGGTATCCGTCGACGGCGATGGCGCTCAGCATGGCGTCAGTCTAGGTATGGCATCCGACGCGGGAGCGGGTGCGGCGGAAGGGTGGATCTCGTCGAGAACCCACTTTCGGGGCAGGATTCCGTGATTCGGGGCCCGAAAGTGGCTTCTCGGCGGTAACCGCGGCCGGATCCCCGCAGCCCGATCCCCTTGGATTTATCAACACGGCTCGATCAGCCGGGCGCCGCGCAGGATCACCGGGACGCGGCTCGATCAGCCCGCCGCGCCGGCGATAGCCGTCCGCTCGCGCGGGACGAGGTGCGGGGTGACCAGACGGTGGCGTGTGTCGGCCGACGAACTCGTCCAACCGACGATCCCTCGTCCGCCGTCGCCGAGCAACAGATCGAGAGCCCCCGCTGCTACTTCGTCGAGCGGCTGCTCGATGCTCGACAGGCCGATCGCGCCGGCGACCGGCGTGTTGTCATAGCCGACGACCGCAATCGTCGGCCCGACCTCTAAGAGCACCCCGAGCGCGAGCGAGTCGCTCGCGCAGGCCACGGCGTCGATCCGGACACCCGTCGCAATGAGCGAGCGGATCGCATCGCGGGCACCCTGCACATCGTCGATCGTCTCGGCCTGCAGCGCGTCCAGCTGCGCCGCGCTGAGAACGCCGCGCGCCTCCATGGCCTCTCGCCACCCCCGACGCCGGTCGTCACCCGTTCCCGAGGGGCTCGGCCAGCCGAGGTACGCGACGTTCTCCGCCCCGGACGCGAGCAGATGACGGGTGGCATCGCGCAGACCGCTATGGCCGTCGACATCCACCCAGAGGTGTCGCGGATCGTTCATGTCGTCGATCCCCCACGGGCGCCCGAAGGTGACGAACGGCACATCGTGCTCGATCAGCCACTCTGTGCGCGGATCTTCGTGAAAGGTCGCGGTGAGCACGAAACCGTCGACATCCGCCCCGTCGCGAAGACGGGCGAACTGGCGGATCTCGTCGTCGGGATCGGTCGCCGTGAACAGCATGACGCGCAGCCCGCGGCGGTCGGCCTGCTCGGTGAGGGCGTGCAGAAATCGGTCGAGCAGCGACCCCGAGATTCCGTTCGTCATCGGATCGAGGCGGATGCCGAGGGTCGAGCTCTTCTGCGTGCGCAACCGTCTGGCTGACGCGTGCGGGCGATAGCCGAGTTCGGCGATCGCCGCCTCTACCTTCTCCCGGGTGGCCGGCCGCACCAGCTCCGGGGAGTTGAGCACGTTCGACACGGTCTGGCGGGATACACCGGCGACCCGCCCGACGTCGAGCACGGTGGGGAGGGGGGACATCCGCACACCTCCGCCATCCGATTGGATCGATCAAGCCTTCCGATACGTTACTCCAGATGGCATGCGCGGGTCGCCTCACGCGCACCACGGATTCGGTCGCGAGTCGTCGAAAATGGTCGCAGCCCGGGTCTCGAAGCGACCAATTTCGACGACTCGCGAGCTTTCTGGCGTCGATGACGACGTCGCGAGGTGAGGCCCCACGCGCCGTCTCGATTCTCGGAATTGGGGCCTGCGAACGTGGGAGCCGCTATTCGTTCTTGACTCCCACGGAAAGTCGGGTTAGCGTCACTACTGCATTTGATCGATCAAATCCCGTCCTTGTCGAGCTGATTTGAACGATCAAACAATTCCCAAAGGAGGGCGGCATGCACGCGATGAGCACGCACGAGCCGCCGCTCTCGATTCCGTCGGCACGTTCGGCGCCGCCCCGCTCAGCACCGGCCTGTTCCCCGCCCTCCGCTGCGCTATCGAACTCGCGCAGCCAATCCGCAGAACCACTAACCCCACCGCCACCTCACGGCACCCACCAAGGAGAAACGCACATGCCAGATACCAATGACCTGCAGAGTCGCACGTCCACCAGGAAGATCGGCCGCCGCTGGCTCGCGGTCGGCGCCATTGCGGCGGCTGGCGCCCTCGCCCTCACCGCCTGCGGCTCGGGCTTCAGCAGCGGCTCGGCCGGCTCGGCGAGCTCGAACGGAAAGCTCACCTCATCCAACAAGGCCCTGACGGTGATGATCGGTTCGAGCGGCGATGCCGAGACGAAGGCTGTCACGAGCGCGGTCGCGAACTGGTCGTCGTCATCCGGGACGAAGGCGTCCGTGATCGCCGCGACGACCCTGAACCAGCAGCTCTCGCAGGGATTCGCCTCCGGTAAGCCGGCCGACGTCTTCTATCTCTCGACGGATGCACTCGCGGGCTACGCGGGGAACGGTTCCCTTCTCGCCTATGGCGACCAGCTGCCGAACAAGGGCGACTTCTACCCGAGCCTCGTGAAGTCGTTCACATACAACAGCAAGTTCTACTGCGCGCCCAAGGACTTCTCCACTCTGCAGCTCGAGATCAACACCGACCTCTGGAAGGCGGCGGGGCTTACCGCGTCCGACGTTCCGAAGACCTGGGACCAGCTCGATTCCGTCGCGAAGAAGCTGACCACCGGCTCGACGGCCGGGCTCGTGATGAGCGGCCAGTACGCCCGTGTCGGGGCATTCATGACGCAGGCCGGCGGCAACCTGATGAACGCCGACAGCACGAAGGCGACCGCAGATTCGAGCGCCAACGTCACCGCGCTGACCTTCGTCAAGAAGATGCTCGACGACGGCAGCCTGAAGTTCGCGAAGGATGTCGGCGCAGGATGGGGCGGTGAGGCTCTCGGGAAGAACCTGGCG
>JANYGT010000057.1 GCA_025362355.1 Lacisediminihabitans sp.
CTCGTCGAGCCGGGAGTTGGTCCCACCGGGCAGAGTCGCGCGGTACTTCGACTCCCACCCGTATTGGCGAAGCCTGCGCACCGTTTCGGCCGTCTCAGCGCTCTCCACAACGACGGCGCCGCCGTCGCCGATGGCCCCGAGATTCTTCGTCGGGTAGAAGCTGATTGTCGAGGCGTGACCGAACGTGCCGGCGTGACGTCCGTCACGCACCGCGCCGATGGCCTGTGCGCAGTCCTCGATCAACGCGATACCGCGCTCATCGCAGAGTGCACGCAGTTTCGCGACGTCCCCCAGATACCCATACAGGTGGGTCACGACAACGACACCGACCCGCTCGTCGAGCCGGTCGCGAACGGTCTCCACCGTGAGACAGAGGGTCTCAGGGTTGATGTCGGCGTAGCGCGGGATGAAGCCGGCGCGGACCGTCGCGGTGGAGGTGTACGCCCCCGCATTCCCGGCGGTGACCACCGTGTCCCTGCCCTTCGGCATGGTGGCCTTGATGGCGAGTTCGAGCGCGTCCGTTCCCGAGGCGACGCCGATTGCCGCGCCTGCGCCCAGATACTCGGCGAGTTCGGTCTCGAACGCGGCGTGCTGCGCGCCGTGGATGGCATAGCCCGAGTCGAGAACCGCGGCGGTGGCTTCGAGCAGCGCCGCTCGATCCCGTGTCATGGCGCGGGACAGATCGTTGAACGGTACAGAGCCGGCGGTGCTCACTTGGACTCCTTAATCGCAAGATCGCTTGCGTCCACGTTGCCGATGTAGAAGTCGACGTCACCCCCGGCGAGAGCGAGCGTGCCGGCGGGCCGGAGGTTCAGCCCGGTTGCCGTGGGATCGCAGGTGATCCCACCCGAGGGAACCGGGTATTGGCCGGACTCGGGGAAGCACAGCCAGACCTTCGACAGATCATGGTCGGCGACGACCGCGGCGCCCTGCAGGTACTGAAGCGGGAACGTGTAGAGGTTGCCGAACGTACCGGACCTGTCCACCACCACGACCGCCTGGTCCCCCGTCGCCTCTTTGAGCACGGGGGCGAGGGCGCTGAGGAGACGATGCTGGGTCTGCACGAACGGCTGCCAGTGCGCGATGCCGATGAGACAGCCCACCACCGCGAGGACTGCCATTGCCGACGCGAACGTCGCGTCCAGCTTGCGCGGCACGCCCTGGGCGGTGATCGGCCAGATCATCAGAGCGACGGCAAGTGCCAGAGAGGTGGTGTAACCGATCCGGTCGATGTCCTGCAGCCAGGCGGTGGAGCCGAAGAAGACGACGGCGCAGGCCGGGCTCAGGATTGCGACCCCGGCCATCAGCCAACCGGCATTGTTGGGTATCGCGCCCCGGAGGGACAGCACCGCGGCCAGCACGACCACCGCAAGGATGCCCAGAATGAGCGGAACGCCGAAGTTGACGATGGTGCCGGCGATGTAGCGGAGCAGGTCGTGCGCCCCCTTCACCGCCGAACTCTCGATGTTGGACAGCTCGTAACTGTTCGTGCCGGCGGGGGTGACCAGGCGCACGATGACGATCGAGTAAAGGGTCATCAGGCCCGTCGACCCGGTTGCTGCAACGACGACCGCGATTCGCCGTTTCCAGCTGGCCCGCACCGCCAGCGCCACGGCGAGTGCCATCAGCGGAGCGACCACCGCTGGCCCCGGATAGAAGGTGAACCCGAGGATGAGCGTGACACACGTGCCGACGAGCCATCGCGCGCGCCCGCGCTGGAGCCAACGAATGGCGAAGCCAACCGCGACAAAGAGTGCGAGCGCCGCGGTTTGGGCCGGCAAGAATCGCTGCAGCAGACCGGCCGGCCACAGGGGGTGGAGCGCGATGAACAGGGCGACCGCGGCGCTCAACCAGAACGAACGCGAGATCGGGCGAAGGGCCCACATGACGGCCAGGAACTGGGCCGCGGCGACCACTCCCATGATCACGAAGATGCCGGCCGGACTGCCGCCCGCGATCGCCAGGCCAAGCATTGTGGGAAAGAGGTGCAGAGGGCGACTGATCGTCCACTCGATGTAGGCGTACATCACGCGCCAGCCACCACTGAACTGCCAGTCCCGTGCCAGCGCCCATTCCTCGAGGAGGCCGCCCTCCCAGGGCCGGAAGTGGGCGGCAAACGCCAGTACGGCACCGAGGACCACGGCCGAGGGACGAAGCCACGTCCGCGTTCGTGCTGATGCTGCGGCTACGGGGACGACCCGAGCGCTCTCACGCACTGGTGCGCCCGACCGCGATGTTGACGACACGCTCAGTCGCCCTTCGATGCGAAGATCTCGTCGGCGGAGTGCCGCGAACCGGGCCCCTCGGCCTGAAATATGCTCATCACGGGGATCCATCCTGCCAGAGTTGTGCTGTCGAGATTGCGAACGAGGCAGACGGGACATTGCGATCGTGTGGTGGGGCGCCGGCCGCGTTCATGCCGCGGCCGCGAAGTGTTCTCGACCTACGCCGCTTTCCACACGCTCCAGGCCGACCCGACCGTGCCACGTGGTCCGCTGGTCCCCCGCCGAGTGCGGAAGTGAGACTCTGCGTTCCCCATGCTATCGCCAACTGTCTACTTGACCGGTGCGGGCGCCGGATTGTTCAAGTACCGTTCGGCG
>JANYGT010000070.1 GCA_025362355.1 Lacisediminihabitans sp.
CTCGAGGTCTCGACCGACAAAGTCGACACCGAGATCCCCTCTCCCATCGCGGGAGTGATCGAAGCGATCCTCGTCGCCGAAGACGAGACCGTCGAAGTCGGCACCCCCCTCGTCACCATCGGTGACGGATCGGGCGGCGGAGACGCTCCGCAACCCGCGGCGGGCGAAGAAGTCGCTGCACCCGAAACCCCTGCTGCCGACACCACTGCGCCCGAAACCCCTCAGTCCGAAATCCCCGTGGCACCGACCGAGGCCGTAGCTCCGGAGGCGGCTGCACCGGCAGAGGCAGCTGCTCCAGCACAGCCGGCGGCTCCGTCATACCCCGCTCCCTCAACGGAGGCTTCGCCCTTCGCGCCTGTTCCTTCACAGGCGGCACCGGCACAAGCGGCACCGGCACAGGCGGCACCATCACAACCGGCACCCCCCGCGCCGGTCGCCGAGGCGCCGGCTGCTACCGAGTCCGCCGCTCCGGCCACCGCGAATCCGGCGCCCGTCCAGGTTGCACCGGCTCCCATCGAAGCAACGACTCCTGCGCCGGTCGAACCGCCCGCGGCTCCCGCACCCATCGCTGCTGCACCCGCCCCCCAGGCTGCCGCAGCTCAGTTCCCCGCGCCGACGGCTGCTCCGGTGCCAGCTCCGGGTGAGGCCACTGCGCCGGCAGAGCCCGCCGCGACCGCTGCTCCCACCGAATCGTCGCCGGCTCCGGCAGAAGCCGCCGCTCCCGCTGAAGCTTCGCCGGCTCCGGATGCGAACCCGGGCTACGTCACGCCGCTTGTGCGCAAACTCGCGAACGAGAAGGGCATCGACCTCTCCACGCTCGCCGGTACCGGTGTGGGTGGGCGCATCCGTAAAGAAGATGTGCTCTCCGCGGCGGAAGCATCGACTGCAGCGGAGGCCGCTCCTGCACTCGCGGCGTCGGCTCCGGTGCCACTTGAGACTTCGCCCCTCCGAGGTACGAGCGTTCCGATGTCGCGCCTCCGCAAGGTCATCGCCGAGCGGGCTGTCATCTCGATGCAGACCTCCGCTCAACTCACGTCGGTCGTCGAGGTCGATGTCACCCTCGTCGCGAACTTCCGCGACAGGGTCAAGGCGGACTTCCTCTCCAAGACAGGCCAGAAACTCTCGTTCCTCCCCTTCTTCGCACTTGCTGCTGCGGAAGCACTCCGGGCGTACCCGATCATCAATTCGTCGATCGACGGCGACACGATCGTGTATCCGGCCCAGGAGAACATCTCGATCGCAGTCGACACGGAACGCGGCCTTCTCACCCCGGTCATCCGTGACGCCGGCTCGCTCGACCTCGCCGGTCTCGCCGGACAGATCGCCGATCTCGCCGCCCGCACTCGTGAGAACAAGCTGAAGCCCGACGAGCTCGCCGGTGGCACCTTCACCCTGACGAACACCGGATCCCGGGGGGCCCTCTTCGACACCCCGATCGTCTTCCTGCCACAGTCCGCGATTCTGGGTACCGGCATCGTGACGAAGAAGCCCGTCGTCGTCACCGTCGACGGACTGGATGCGATAGCGATCCGATCGACCGTGTACCTCGCCCTCTCCTACGATCACCGCATCGTGGATGGCGCGGATGCCGCACGGTTCCTCGTCGCGGTGAAGCAGCGCCTCGAGGGTGGAGACTTCGCCGGCAACCTCGGCATCTGACCTGCTGCGCATCTGACCTGTTCGGCGTCTCACGTCGTCATCCGTTGATGCTCGCAGGGGTGGTCAGGTCGCGGAGACGCCATCCGACGTCTGTCTTCACGATGAGGACTGAGGTCGGATAGAGCGCTCCGGTCGTCGGAGCGCCCAGGCCGATGATCGCGGAATCCCCGAGGCGCTGCACGAGTGCGAGCGTGTCGATCGCCGGCAGTGGGCGTGACGGGCCTCCCCCGGTCTTCAGTCGGCGAACAAGGTGAGTGTCGGCTTCGAGTGCGGCGGAATTCGACTGGTCGACTCCGGCAAGGCATGAGATCGACTTTCGGCTGATGCAGGACCCTCGCTGCGAGAGAAGTACTGCGGCCGCAGAAAGGGGATCGTCACCGGCGAGTGCCGCGGGAGAACCGCTGTCGGCTCCCGTCGAACCAGCGATGCTCGGTCTCGACGCCGACGACGGTCTGAGCGTGGGAACGGGTGCGCCCGCGCCGGTCGGAGGATGCGTCGGCGCGGTCTCGCGAGGGCCGACACCGGGGATGACGGTGAAAGCGACGACGAGAGCCGCGACTCCTGCCGCACCGGCGATCCAGACCGGGGTTCGCACCGGCGCGACGAGAGCACGAAGTCGAGTGAGAACCGACGTTCGCCGATAGCCATCCATTCGCTCGGCCCACCGGGCACGCAACGCATCCACCCGCGTGCTTTTCGATGCGGACCTGCCGTGTACCGCTGCAGCATCGACCAGCGAGACGGATCGCTGTGAGCCCCGGCCGATGGGTGCGCCCCGCCTGGTCGCCGCCGTCGGGGCGTCGTCGAACGACAGTGCTTCCGCCGGAGCGAGCTCGAAGAGATTGTCCGCGAGGCGATCGAGGAAGTCGTCTTCGCCCACCGCGTTCCCGGTCCACTCGATGAGCTGGCCGGTGGCGGCGATCTCTGCATCGTCGGACACCCGGCGCGCAAGAGCGCCGACCAGCGCCACGAGACCCCGACGATCGGCGAGCACCCGCGGTTCGTCTGCCAGTTCGGCCGCGCTCAGGCTGCGCAGCCCGGATTCGGGTTTCGGTCCGATGATGCGCGCCCGTGCGAACGCCGAGAGCACCGGCGCCCCCGATCGATCGATCAGAATCGTCGACGATTCGATCCCCCCGTGGATGACCCCGACCCGATGCAGCTCTGAAACCGCCGACGCGATCGGGGCGAGTGCCGTAACGAATTGGCCGGCGGTGATCGACGCCCGGTCGAGGAGGAGTCGTGTGAGACTCAGCGACGAGAGTCGCGTCATGATCAGGCAGGGCCGGTCGTCCCATGCGGTGGCGATGTCATCGAGGGCGAGAATATGGGCCGACCCGCCTCGGACCAGGGCCTCGATCTCCGCGTCGATGCTGTCGAGGGTCGTCGCTGCACGAAAGAGCTTGATCGCCACGGCGCGATCTTCACTTCGCACCGGGTGCGCGAGCCATACCTCCGCTCGCGCGCCCTCGCCCAGTTTGCGAATGAGGCGATATCCGCTCACCATGTCCATCGCTCCAGAATCGACCACGACCCCCAGCGATCGGAGCCGAATCGCTCACCTGTGCAGAACCCCCGCCTGTGCGTCATCCGCGAGGACAGGACGAGGTTAGGCTGAGGAGATGGTCGACTATGTCGTCACGGGGCTAAGCGCCAACTCCGTGCCGTATCTGCAAGCCCTCGAGCTGCAACGCGCAACCCATCGAGCAGTCGTCGCCGGGGAATCCCCCGACACGGTGATCCTGCTCGAGCATCCCTCCGTCTTCACAGCCGGCAAGAGGACGGAAGACTCGGAACGGCCGTCCGACGGCACCCCGGTCATCGACGTCGATCGCGGTGGCAAGATCACCTGGCACGGCCCGGGACAACTGGTCGGCTACCCGATCCTGCGCCTCTCCGAACCGATCGATGTCGTCGGCTATGTGCGCCGCCTCGAGGAGATGCTGATCGCGTTGCTGGCCGACCTCGGAATCGAGTCCGGTCGGGTCGAGGGCCGCTCCGGCGTCTGGATAGACCCGGGAAACGGGATGCCGGCCGACAAGATCGCCGCCATCGGAATCCGGGTGGCCGGTGGCGTGACGATGCACGGGTTCGCTCTCAACTGCAGCAACTCCTTCGATGCGTACCGGTCGATCGTCGCGTGCGGGATCGCGGACGCCGGCGTGACATCCATCTCGAAGGTTCTCGGGCGCACAGTGACGCCGGAAGACGTCGTCCCTCTCGTGCGGAAGCACTTCGATCTCGTCCTGTCGGCCAGCGCACTGCGCCCGGCCCTGATCAGCACCGGAGTAAAAGAATGACCGCCGACCCCAGCGGACGCAAGATGCTGCGCCTCGAGGTGCGCAATGCCGAGACCCCGATCGAACGCAAACCCGAGTGGATCAAGACGCGGGCGAAGATGGGTCCCGAGTTTCTGCAGCTTCAACAGCTCGTGAAGAGCGAGAGCCTGCACACGGTCTGTCAGGAGGCGGCCTGCCCCAACATCTTCGAGTGTTGGGAGGATCGCGAGGCGACCTTCCTGATTGGAGGTTCGCAGTGCACACGCCGGTGCGATTTCTGCCAGATCGACACCGGTAAGCCGGCCGACTACGACCGCGACGAGCCCCGCCGGGTGGCCGAATCGGTCGTCGCGATGAACCTCCGCTACGCAACCGTGACCGGCGTCGCGCGGGACGATCTTCCCGACGAGGGGGCTTGGCTCCACGCCGAGACCGTCCGCCAGATCCATGCGCAATCCCCCGGAACGGGCGTCGAGATCCTCGCGACGGACTTCTCCGGCAACCCCGACCTGCTCGGAGAGGTCTTCTCCTCGCGCCCGGAGGTCTTCGCGCACAACGTCGAGACCGTTCCGCGCATCTTCAAACGCATCCGCCCCGCGTTCCGCTATGAACGCTCGCTCGATGTGCTAACCCAGGGTCGGGCCGCCGGTCTGATCACGAAGTCGAACCTCATTCTCGGCATGGGAGAGGAGCGCGCAGAGATCAGCCAGGCGCTCCAGGACCTGCACGATGCCGGGACCGACATCATCACGGTCACCCAGTATCTCCGTCCGAGCTCCCGCCATCTCCCCGTCGCCCGGTGGGTGCGACCGGAGGAGTTCGTCGAGATCAAGCAGGAGGCCGAAGAGATCGGATTCCTCGGGGTGCTCGCCGGTCCTCTCGTGCGCTCCTCCTACCGCGCCGGCCGCCTGTGGGCGCAGTCGATGCGGAGTAAGGGCCGCGAGGTGCCGGAACAGCTCAGCCATCTCGCCGACGCCTCCCTTGGGTTTGCGCAGGCGGTTTCGTAGGGAAGGTATCCTTGAGCCCATGGCACGAACCAAGAGCCCGGCCGCGAAGCCGGCAAAAGAGCCCGGTCGACTGAAGCAGATGTACCAGGTCTTCCAGATGACCCGGCGGTATGACTCGACGGCAGTCTGGTGGATGGCGCTGGCCTTCGTCGCACCGATCGCCGTCGGACTCGTCGTCGGATTCATCCTCAGTCCTGGCAGTCCGTTCGGGTTCGTACTCTGGATCGTGGCCGGCGTTCTCGGCGGTGTACTTCTCTTTCTCATCGTGCTCGGACGACGGGCCGAGAAGGCCGCTTATAGCCAGATCGAGGGCCAGCCCGGAGCCGTCGGGGCAGTTCTCAAAAGCTCCCTCCGGCGGGGCTGGACCGCAAGCGAGATGCCTGTCGCCGTCAGTCCGAAGACGCAGGATGCTGTGTATCGCGCCGTCGGCACGGGTGGGGTCGTCCTCATCGGCGAAGGCCCGAAGACCCGCACGCAGAAGATGCTCGAGGAGGAGCGTCGGCGGGTCACCCGGG
>JANYGT010000229.1 GCA_025362355.1 Lacisediminihabitans sp.
GCGCCGTTCCCCGCGGTGACGGTACCTACGCCATCACCGGCCAGAAGATCTACATCACCTATGGCGAGCACGACCTCTCTGAGCAGATCGTGCACCTCGTTCTCGCTCGCACCCCCGGTGCCCCGGCCGGCACCCGCGGCATCTCCTGCTTCATCGTGCCGAAGTTCGCGGTCAACGACGACGGATCGCTCGGCGAGCGCAACGCCGTCAGCTGCCTCTCGATCGAACACAAGCTCGGCATCCACGGTTCGCCCACCTGCGTGCTCGCCTACGAGGAGGCGACCGGCTACCTGATCGGCGAGGAGAACCTCGGAATGCGCATCATGTTCGTCATGATGAACAGCGCGAGGCTCTCCGTCGGAACCCAGGGCCTTTCGATCGGCGAGCGCGCGTACCAGGGCGCACTCCAGTACGCACAGGACCGCCGCCAGGGTCTCGCCATCGGCGCGACGGGTAAAGATTCCGCCATCATCGAATTCCCGGATGTGCGTCGCATGCTCATGACGCAGCGCGCCTACCTCTCCGCCCTCCGCCGCATCGTGCTCTTCAATGCCGTGCAGATCGACCACAGTACGCATGAACCGGATGCCGCGGACCGCGCCCGCGCCACCGAGATCGTCGGGCTGCTCACCCCGATCAGCAAGTCGTTCGGCACCGATCTCGGCGTCGAGATGAGTTCGCTCGCTCTCCAGGTCTTCGGCGGAATGGGCTTCATCGAAGAGACCGGCGCTGCCCAGCACTACCGTGACGTGCGCATCACCCCGATCTACGAGGGGACGAACGGTATCCAGGCCGCCGACCTCGTCGGGCGCAAGCTCGGCGTACGGGACGGCGCATCCGTGCGCGAATTCCTCGCGACGATGCGCGAAATCGACGCGGAGCTCGCGGAGGCGGGAAGCGAATTCGAGTCGATCCGCGCGGAACTCACCCGCCAGCTCGATTCCCTCGAGACCGCGACGGCATGGATGCTCGCGAACGGCCGAAGCGACCCGAACGCCGTGCTCTCCGGGTCGACCCCCTTCCTCCGTATGTGGGGGCTGTGCGTCGGCGGCTGGCTGATGGCGCGCTCGGCACTCGCCGGTGCGGCGACGGATGACCCGGATCTCGCCGAGACCCAGCTGGTGCTCGCCCGTTTCTACGCAGAGCAGTTGCTTCCCCAGTCCGGGAGCCTCCTCGGGGCAGCGACCGCCGGATCCCGCGACCTGTTCGCTCTCGACGCCGTGCAGCTGTCGGGCGCCGGAGTGCGCGTCTAGCTGTACTGCCCAGGCAGCATATCCAGCCGGCTCGCCAGGCTTTCAGGGTACGTCGAGTAAAATAATAAAATGCCTGCCCTCGACCTCTGGGAGCGCCCGGTCAGCTACGGCGCCGTCGGCGCCACCAAAGCCGCCGACCTCCTGACCTACCCGCCCGCCGGCTATCGACCGTTCGAGGGTCGTGTGCGGATCGGACACGGGGATGCGCGCTGGCAGTACGCGTGGACATCCGTGCTCAGCTGGGGTATCCAGCGCAACGCGGGCTTCACGATCGAGCTCAGCGACACACCACGGGCGGTCACCGACAAGACCTATACGCCGGTGTCGTTCGATTCCGACGGAACCCCCGCCGTTCCAGCCTCGATCGAAGACGAGGCGACCTTCGGCTCTGACGGCGCGACTCTCATCGCGCCCGGCGACACGGCATTACTCGGCGCCCCGTTCGGACCGTTCCGCGTCAAGGCACCGGCGCGGGTGGTCTATGTGGTTGATGAACCGAAGCGCAAGGGTTTCGCCTACGGCACGATGGCAGGGCATCCGGAGAAGGGCGAGGAGTCCTTCATCGTCGAGCAGACTGATGATGGCTCGGTGTGGCTCGAGATCCGCGCCTTCTCGAGGCCGGCCAATGGTTTCTTCTGGCTGGTCTATCCGGTTCTCAGGCTGTCGCAGGCCTTCTACACGCGACGATATTTCAACTCGCTCTCCGGCCCGATCGAGTAGATAGCCTTAGGGCCCCGTCACGACGGGGGACAATGGACGGATGCCAAGCGCCCTCCCTCTCGCCGACCCGGCGCCGCTCGACGGAGTACTGCCGGCATCCGTCTTAGAGGGAGCCGACGAGCGCAACTTCGGCGTGTACCTCCACGTTCCGTTCTGCCGTGTGCGGTGCGGGTACTGCGATTTCAACACCTACACGGCCGACGAGTTGCGGGGCGCGAAACGTGCCGACTATGCGGGGCAGGCGATCGCTGAGGTCGAGTTCGGCGGGCGGGTGCTCGCTTCGGCGGGGTTGCCGGAGCGCCAGGCATCCACCGTCTTCTTCGGCGGCGGAACCCCGACGATGCTGCCGGCAGTCGACCTGATCTCGATGCTCGGGGCGGTGCGCGCGACCTGGGGCATCGCTGAGGGCGCGGAGGTGACAACGGAGGCGAATCCCGACTCGGTGGATGCCGCCTACCTCCGCTCGCTCGCCGACGCAGGCTTCACCCGCGTCTCGTTCGGGATGCAGTCGGCCGTACCCCGCGTACTCGCGACGCTCGAGCGTACCCATGACCCGGAGCGGATTCCGCTGGTCGTCGGCTGGGCGCGCGACGTAGGACTGCAGGTGAGCCTCGACCTCATCTACGGCACGCCGGGGGAGACGATCGCCGACTGGCGGGCATCCCTCGACATGGCGATCGCGCAGGCTCCCGATCATGTCTCCGCCTACGCACTCATCGTCGAAGACGGTACGAAGCTGGCGAGGCAGATCCGCCGCGGGGAGATCGCGACCCCCGATGACGACGTTCAGGCCGACATGTACGAGCTGGCGGATGCCCGGCTCGTCGAAGCTGGATTCGGCTGGTACGAGGTGTCCAATTGGGCGCGGGGCGCCGAGGGTTCGCCGGCGCTCGAGTGGGACCGGTTCGCCTCACGCCACAACCTCGCCTACTGGCAGGGTCATGACTGGTGGGGGATCGGCCCCGGTGCGCACAGTCATGTCGGCGGCGTGCGCTGGTGGAACGTCAAGCACCCGGCCGCCTACGCGGAACGGATGCTTGCCGGCCAGTCGCCGGCCACGGGGCGTGAGACTCTCGACCCCGAGACCCGCCGCATCGAGGGCGTGCTGCTGCGGTCGCGCATCCGTGAGGGCCTGCCCGTCAGTACCCTCACCGCCGCCGGACGCACCGCCGTCGCAGCTCTCATCGCCGAAGAACTCGTCGACGCGCGCGCGGCTTTCGGCGGCAGCATCCAGCTCACCCTCAAGGGGCGTCTGCTCGCCGACCTCGTCGTGCGACGGCTACTCGACGAGTAGCGATCAGGCGCGGATGAATGTGATCGCGATCGGATACTGGTAGTTCTCGCCGCGATTCGCCGCGATTGCCGCGAGAACGCTGAAGACCACATTGAGCACGGCGACGGCGATGAGCACGAGAAAACCGATGAAGATCAACGTCGTGGCAAAACCGACGACGTATCCGAGCAGGACGGTCAGCTGGAAGTTCAGCGCCGTCCGAGTCTGCGAGTGCACGAAGGCTCCGCGATCCTTCAACACCAGGTAGCCGATCAGCGCCGGAAGGAAATGAAAGAAGATATCTCCGATGTGAACGAGTGTCGACCACAGCCGCTGGTCTGAATCGGACATCGGCGGTGCCGCAGGAATGAAGTTCGGTGTGGAATCGGACATGCGCCCATTAAACCAAGAAGCCCGGAGCGGTGCGGCTCCGGGCTTCTTCGGTTCGAGAAGTCGACTATTTCAGGACACTACTTGATGATGCGGATCGCGAAGGGGTAGCGATAGGACTTGCCGTCCTTGGAAGCGAGGAACCCCATGATCGAGAAGATGATGGAGACCACGGATGCGGCGAGCACCACCAGGAATCCGATGATCACGAGCGACAGGATGTAGCCGACTATGTACACGAAGAGGATGGTGATCTGAAAGTTCAGAGCCTCTTTGGCCTCGGCATTGGTGAACCGTCCGCGGTCCTTGAAGACGAGCCAGATGATCAGCGACGGAAGAATTCCGATGATGCCACCGAGGTGGGCGAAGGAGGCCCATTGGCGGTCTTCGGTCTCGGTGAGGGGCGCGGCGGGCTGGGGCGCGGCGGGAGCGGGTGTTGGGTCGGTCATGTGCGGTGCCTTTCACGGTGAACGGATCTGACCTGGAAGCAGGGAAGATATGCAGCGTGTTCGCGCGGCCCCCGGGCGGGGGCATCGCGGAAGCACGTGCATCAAGGTACTGCCAATGTCGGGTGGCGTGCAATGGCTGTGACCCAGCGAGGCGGGATACAATTGGCAGTCAGCGGCCGCGAGTGCTAAAAACGCGGTCGGTGCAGAGGCAGAGGTGGTGACAGGTGGTATCCGAGCGCAGTCTCGAAGTGCTCCGTGTCATCGTGCAGGACTATGTTGCCTCGCGCGAACCCGTCGGCTCCAAGTCGATCGTCGATCGCCACTCGTTCGGGGTTTCCGCTGCCACCATCCGCAACGACATGGCCCTCCTCGAAGAAGAGGACCTCATCGTGGCGCCCCACACGTCGTCCGGGCGGATCCCGACCGACAAGGGGTACCGCGTCTTCGTCAACCAGCTCGCCGACCTCCGGCCGCTGAGCCCGGCGCAACGCACCGCGATCGAGACCTTCCTCGGGGCATCCGCCGACCTCGACGAGGTGCTCGGTCGCACGGTTCGCCTGCTCTCGCAGCTGACGCATCAGGTCGCGCTCGTGCAGTATCCGTCTCTCAATCGATCGCGAATCCGGCACATCGAGCTGGTCCGCCTCGCGGCGAATCGCATGATGACCGTGCTGATCACCGACACCGGCCGGGTCGAACAGCGTCTCATCGACATCAGTACCGACGTCGACGAGGCGTTTCTCGGGCAGTTGCGTTCCAAGCTCAACTCGAGCATCGGCGGCCTCGGACTCGCGGAGGCGGCCGAGAAGCTCGCCCACCTGCCGGAGCAGTTTCCGGTGGCGAATACTGCTGCGGTCGAGCGGGTGGCCGCAGCGCTGATCGAGCAGGTGCTCGCGAATCGTCAGGAGAAGCTCCTCATGGCGGGAACGGCGAACCTCGTGCGAACCGAGGAAGACTTCACCGGCAGCATCTACCCGGTACTCGAAGCGATCGAGGAGCAGGTGACGTTACTGCGGCTCTTCGGCGAGATGGAGCCCGAGCAGAACGGCTTCTCCGTCAGCATCGGTAAGGAGAATGCCTCATTCGGGCTCGGTGAGACCTCGGTGCTGACCACCGGATATGCGTCATCCGGAAACGAACTGTCGCGGCTCGGAGTGCTCGGGCCGACGCGCATGGACTACTCGAACAACATCGCTGCCGTTCGCGCGGTCGCCCGCTACCTCTCGCGCCTCCTCGGCGAAGACTGAATCATCGGCACCGCTGTCGACCGAGGGTCGCAAGTGGTGTGCTGAAAACGTAAAGGAAATGTGTAATTGGCTGACCACTACGAAGTACTCGGCGTCGACCGGACAGCGACGACCGATGAGATCAAGAAGGCGTACCGGCGCCTCGCCCGGGAGCTGCATCCCGACGTCAATCCGGGAGCGGATGCCTCCGAGCGCTTCAAGCTGGTGACGCACGCCTACGATGTGCTCTCAGACCCCCAGCAGCGTGAACAGTACGACCTCGGACCACAGGCGGGCTTCGGCGGTGGCGGCGGCAACTTCGGCGGCTTCGGCGACATCTTCGAGACGTTCTTCGGTGGCGGACAGCAGACGCGAGGTCCCCGATCGCGTCGCGAGCGCGGACAGGACGCCCTCGTTCGGGTCGAGGTCGAACTCGACGAGATCATCTTCGGAACGAAGCGAGACATCGAGGTGGACACCGCGATCCTGTGCGAGACCTGCAACGGATCGTGCTGCGCTGCGGGTACCCAGCCGGTAACCTGCGACATCTGCCGCGGATCCGGGCAGATCCAGCGCACCGTGCGCAGCCTTCTCGGCAACGTCATGACGTCGAGTCCGTGCGGCACCTGCCGGGGCTACGGCACTGTCATCCCGAACCCGTGCCCGACCTGCCAGGGCCAGGGTCGCGTTCGTGCTCGCCGCAACATCCCGGTGGACATCCCGGCCGGGGTCGACACCGGCCTCCGTCTCCAACTCCCGAGCCAGGGCGAGGTCGGTCCGGCAGGCGGGTCGTCCGGCGATCTGTACCTGGAGATAAAGGTGAAGCACCACGACGTCTTCAGTCGCAATGGAGATGACCTGCTCGCGACGCTCGAGGTGCAGATGACAGACGCGATCCTCGGCACGAAGACGACGCTGAAGACACTCGACGGCGAGGTGTCGTTCGACATCAAACCGGGAACGCAGAGCGCCGAGGTCATCACCGTGAAGGACCGCGGAGTCACCAGGCTTCGCGGCGGCGGGCGTGGCGACCTGAAGATCGGCATCCAGGTGGCGACCCCCACGAAGCTCAGCGGCAAGGAGCAGGACCTCATCAAACAGTTCGCTTCCAGCCGTAAGCCGCTTGCACCGACCCTGACGCACTTCCAGCAGGGGTTGTTCCAAAAGCTGCGCGATCGCTTCCTCAACATCTGAGGCGGCAGCGCGGCCGCCGCGACTACCGGAAATTCAGGAAGTTGGTCAGATCGTCGGCGGCCGATTCCCGTGGTTCCGGCAACTCGTCCGCGGGTCGCAGACCGGAGTCCTGAATTTCCACCGGCATCGAGTCGACGGCGGAGGCGCGAGTGGTCGCCACAGTCTGGGAGAGTTGACCAATGGCGCATTTCTATCTTGACGAGGAGCTCCAGCCCGTAGAGGTCGGCGCGCGGGTATCCGTCACCGGCGCGGAGGCGAAACACGCCGTGACGGTCAGTCGGCTGCAGGCTGGGGAGTCGATCAGCGTCGGCAACGGGTCGGGATTCACCGCGTCGGGGGTCATCGTCTCGGCCGAACCGGACGAGTTCGTCATCGAGGTCGAGTCCGTCCGCACGAGCGAGCCGGCGAGCCCGGCGATCTGGCTCGTCCAGGCGCTGGCGAAGGGTGATCGGGACGAATACGCGGTGCAGCAGGCGACCGAGCTCGGTGTCGACGGTGTGATTCCCTGGTCTGCGCAACGTTCGATTGTGAAGTGGGAGGGCGCGAAGATCCGCAAGGGACACGACCGATGGTCGGCGATCGTCCGTGAGGCGACGAAGCAGTCGGTTCGGCCGTGGATCCCGGAGGTCGCCGACCTCGCGTCGCTTGCCGTGCTCACCGCGCTGGCAGCGGGAACGCGGATGCTCGTGCTCGAGCCGACCGCCGACCTCGCCCTCAGCGCGCTCGAGCTCGATGATCGTGACATCGTGCTCGTCGTCGGCCCGGAGGGCGGAATCGGCGCCTCGGAACTCGCCCGCCTCACAGCAGCGGGGGCTGAACCCGTGCGCCTCGGTGACACCGTGCTGCGCACCTCCACCGCCGGTCCGGCCGCTCTCGCTGTGCTGAGCGCGAAACTCGGCCGCTGGTGATCTGCACACGGTTACGCTGGCTGGATGGATAGCGTCAGTTCGCAGAAGTCGATCTTCTCGATGATCGTCGACCGGGACATCCCGGCAGACGTCGTGTGGGAGAACGAGCGCATCATCGCGTTCACCGACATCGCTCCGAAAGCCCCGGTCCACCTGCTCGTCGTGCCGAAGACTGCGCAGTATGCCAATGTGACCGAGTTGGCAGCTGGCGACCCGGCGCTCCTCGCAGAGGTGGTTGCGGTCGCCCAGCTGCTCGCCGATGAGCGCACCGGCGGCGAGTACCGCCTGATCTTCAACACCGGTGAGGCCGTCGGCCAAACCGTATTCCACGTCCACGCCCATGTGATGGGCGGACAACTCACGGAAGGCAGCCTTGGTTTCGAATAACGTCTCGAGAGGAAACGAGGCCCCGCACGGCCACGAACGGCTCGAGCTGAGAGTCGACGGCGTCGCGATGGTGCGGCTCCTCGGCACGCAGGACCGACTTCTCAAAGTGATCGAGAGCCAGTTTCCGAGCGTCAGCGTCGGTGTTCGCGGCAACGAGATGACCCTTGAGGGCGACGGTGAGCAGGTTCGTGCGGCGGCACGCCTCGTCGACGAGCTCATCACGATGGCGCGCTCCGACCGCGAACTCGGGGAACGAGAAGTGACCGAGTCGGCGAAGATGCTGCGGGATGACCCGCGATCGAGCCCGGCGGAGCTGCTGAGCCAGGCGATCCTCACCAGCCGCGGTAAGAGCATCCGCCCGAAGACGCTCGGCCAGAAGTCCTATGTCGACGCGATCGATGAGAACACCATAGTCTTCGGCATCGGCCCGGCCGGAACGGGAAAGACATACCTCGCGATGGCGAAGGCCGTGCAGTCGCTTCAGCGCAAAGAGGTCACCCGCATCATCCTGACCCGTCCTGCTGTCGAGGCCGGCGAGCGTCTCGGCTACCTTCCCGGTTCCCTCACCGACAAGATCGACCCGTATCTCCGCCCGCTGTACGACGCTCTCAACGAGATGATGGATCCGGAGATCGTCCCGAAGCTCCTCGCGGCGGGAACCATCGAGGTCGCACCCCTCGCCTACATGCGCGGCCGCACTCTCAACGAGGCCTTCGTCGTGCTCGACGAGGCACAGAACACGACGCCGGAGCAGATGAAGATGTTCCTCACCCGGCTCGGTCACGGTTCGAAGATGGTCGTGACCGGAGACGTGACCCAGGTCGATCTTCCCGCCGGCGCGAGCGGCCTCCAGCTGGTGACCCACGTGCTCGACGACATCGACGAGATCCACTTCGCGAGACTGACGAGCGATGACGTCGTGCGGCACAACCTCGTCGGGCGCATCGTCGACGCGTACACGAAATACGACGCGGAGAAGCAGGCGGCGCGCTACGAGCGAGAGGCCACCGCCGACCGCAACCGCGGACCCCGCTCGTGAGCATCGAAGTCAACAACGAATCCGTCATCGCGGTGGATGAGACCGCACTCCAGCGCCTCGCGACGTTCGCGCTCGACTTCCTCTACGTGCATCCGGATGCCGAGCTCGCGATCCTGCTCGTCGACGAGGGCGCGATGGAGCAGTTGCATCTGCAGTGGATGGACGAACCGGGGCCGACCGACGTGCTGAGTTTTCCGATGGACGAGTTGCGTCCCGGATCCGAGGAGTCCCTGACTCCGGCGGGGCTCCTCGGCGACATCGTGCTGTGTCCGCAGGTCGCCATCGCCCAGGCCGAGACCGCAGGCCACTCCCCGCTCGAGGAGCTGCTCATGCTGACGACGCACGGCATCCTCCACCTCCTCGGCTTCGATCACGCAGAGCCCGACGACGAGAAGGAGATGTTCGGCATCCAGCGCGAGATCCTCGCCGGATTCTCGGTCGCGGAACGCAGAACCCGCTGAACGGCATGGGGTGACACCGCGATGATCCCGATCTTCCTCAGTGCCGCCGTCGTGCTCGTCGTCTTCGGCGGCCTGCTCGCCGCGGCCGATGCAGCGCTCGGAGTGCTGTCCCGCGTCGACCTCCTCGAGATCGCCAACGGGTCGCGGGCACGTCGCTCGCTCATCGCGATCGCCGGTGATGTCGGCGCCCACATCAACTCCATCAACTTCATGCGCGTTGTATCGGAGACGACGGCCGCGGTTCTCGTATCCCTGTCCCTCGCCTACGTGCTCGACTGGTGGTGGGCCCTCCTCATCTCAGCGTTCATCATGACCGTCGTCTCCTTCGTGCTCGTCGGGTCGAGTCCGCGCAGCGTCGGGCGCGTGCATGCCCGCCGGGTCGTGCAGTTGTCTGCGTGGGTGATCCACGCCATCCGCGTCGCCCTCGGTCCCGTCGCCGCAGCGCTCGTCACCATCGGCAACCGGGTGACGCCCGGGCGCACCGCGACGTTCTCGTCGGAGGAACAGCTGCTGAGCATGGTCGACGAGGCGACCGAACAAGACGTGCTCGAGGAAGACGATCGCGAGCTCATCCACTCCATCTTCGAATTCAACGACACGGTCGTGCGTGAAGTCATGATCCCGCGAACCGACATGGTCACGATCGACAGCGATGAAGACGTCGGTACCGCCATGGGGCTCTTCCTGAGCAAGGGGGTTTCCCGGATGCCGGTGATCGGCGAGGATGTCGATTCCGTGCTCGGAATCCTTTACCTTCGTGATGTCGCGCGGCTCAGTTACGAGCGACCGACGGGCCTCGACGGGGTGACGGTCGACTCGCTCGCTCGCTCCGCGCTGTTCATCCCGGAATCCAAGAAGGCGGATGACACCCTCCGCCAGATGCAGGTGGAGTCGAATCATCTCGCCATGGTGGTGGATGAGTACGGCGGCATCTCGGGGCTCGTCACGCTCGAAGACCTCATCGAGGAACTCGTCGGCGACATCTCCGACGAATACGACAGGGAGGTCGTCGAGATCGAGGATCTCGGCGACGGACGCTTCCGCGTGGCCGCGCGCCTGCCCGTCGACGAGCTCGGTGAACTCTTCGAGATCGACCTCGATGACGATGACGTCGACTCTGTCGGTGGACTCCTCGCGAAGGCACTCGGGCGTTTGCCCCTCGCGGGTTCCGTTGCGTCGTACTCTGGACTCATCCTGACGGCCGAACGAACTGAGGGGCGCCGCAAGCGGCTCAGTACCGTGCTGGTCGAGCGGGACCAGGCGCTGATCGATGCCCAGGCAGCGTTCGGACGATCTCCACAAGAAAACGGTGAATGACCATGTCCGAACCAGAGTTCCGCGCGGGCTTCGTGTCCTTCGTCGGCAGGCCGAACGTCGGCAAGTCGACCCTGACCAATGCGCTGGTCGGCGAGAAGGTCGCGATCACGTCGTCGAAGCCGCAGACGACCCGCCGCGCCATCCGCGGCATCGCCCATTCGGCGAACGGCCAGCTGATCCTCGTCGACACCCCGGGAATGCACCGTCCGCGCACTCTGCTCGGCGAGCGGCTCAACGCGATCGTGCAGACGACGCTGGGAGACGTGGATGTCGTCGCGTTCTGTATGCCGGCGAACGAGAAGATCGGGCCGGGGGACCGCTACATCAACGAGCAGCTCGACTCCTTCCCGCGGGCGAAGAAAGTCGCCATCGTCACGAAGATCGACGCAGCTTCGCGACCGGCCGTCGCCGCGCAGCTGCTCGCGGTGTCGGAGTTGCGCGACTGGGAGGCGATCATCCCGGTTTCGGCGACCAGCCACATCCAGCTCGACACCCTGGCGACGGAACTCATCAAACTGTTGCCGGTGTCTGCTGCGCTGTATCCCTCCGATGCGGTGACCGAGGAGGGCCTGGAGGCCCGCATCTCGGAGCTCATCCGCGAGGCAGTGCTCGAGGGAGTCGAAGACGAGCTGCCGCACTCCATCGCGGTGACGATCGACGACATCATCGAGCGCGACGACAAAGATCTCGTCGAGATCTATGCGAATCTCTTCGTCGAGCGCGACAGCCAGAAGGGCATCATCATCGGCCATCAGGGCGGTCGGTTGGCGGATGTCGGTGCGCGCGCACGCATCGAGATCGAGCCGCTCGTCGGCAAGCAGGTGTACCTCTCGCTGCGGGTGAAGGTCGCGAAAGACTGGCAGCGCGATCCGAAGCAGCTGGGGCGTCTGGGCTTCTAGATTCCACGAGCCGTCTCGGCGACCGCCGGATAGCGGTCTGAGCTGCCTACGGGCGTCCGCCGGCCACTCGGCGGTTCGCTGTGCCGCAGCCTCCTTCGCCGCGCCGCTGTCGCTCGTCCCTGTGGAAATTCAGGACTCTGGTCGCCGAATGGGCCGAGACGGGAGATTTGGCATGGCAGCGGAACCAGAGTCCTGAATTTTCGTCGCTGCGACGTCGGTCGCCAAAACTGATGCTGGACGGGTCGCGCCTACTCCAGATCGGAAATTCAGGACTTTGGTCGTCCACGAGAGCGAGTCTCTACGAATGTGGGCCGGTCGACCACCACACTCCTGAATTTCCGAAGGGGGCGGCGCGCGGGGGAGGCGATGGTGACCCACCGCCGTACATCTCGCGGATGATTTCCGCCCTCCGACCCGGCCGCGCAACCCGCCGCGCTCTACGGTGGAGGGATGTTCCGCACACTCTCGAGGAGTCAGCTGCTGGCCGACGGTATCGTCGGCGCGGTCTTCCTGCTCCTCGGGCTGCTTCCGACCGCGACTGCGGGGGCCGCGATCGACTTCCTCATCCTCGGGGTATTCGCCGTGGCCCTCGGGTTCCGCAGGGTGGCCCCGTGGCTCGCCCTTTCTGTTGCCTGGGTCGGCGCCGCCCTTCAGATGCTGCTGCGCACGCAGGCGCCGACTTTCGCCGATGTGGCGGTACTCGGCATCCTGTTCTGCACGGCGGCCTACGGCGGACGCCCGGTGCGCTGGCTCGGGCTCGCCTCTTCGATCGCCGGCTCCTTCATCGCGGCGACCTACCTAGTAGTCGCACCCGGTGCGGCTGACGGGTTGACCGCGAGTCTGGCTGGAAATTTCCACACGTTTCTGGCGGCGCTGCTCGGTCTTCTCGCGCTCCTCGGTCTCTCCTGGACACTCGGACTACTTTCGCGCACCCGCCGCCGGGCTCGCGAAAGCCGCCAGGCGCAGGCACTGGCCGAAAGAGATGTCGTCATCGAGCAGGAACGCAGCCGCATCGCGCGGGACATGCACGACGTTGTCGCCCACTCACTCGCCGTCGTCATCGCCCAGGCGGACGGAGCGAGGTACGCGCGGGCGAAGGATCCCGAGGCAGTGGATGTCGCCCTCACGACAATCTCGACGACCGCACGAGAGGCGCTCGGCGATGTGCGCATCCTGCTCGGCCAGCTACGCCACAGCCAGGGTCAGGCTCCCCAGCCGGTGCTCGCCGACCTCGGCCCCCTGCTCAACCAGTTCGGCGACTCCGGTCTGACGGTGCGCCGGCGGGAGACCGGTGTCGAGAGGCCGCTTCCGACCGGCCAGCAGCTCGCCGTCTACCGCATCACGCAGGAGGCGCTGACGAATGCGCTTCGGCACGGTGACTCGATGCACCCCGTCGAGCTGCTCTTCGCCTGGACCGAATCCGCCCTCACGGTGCGCATCACGAGCGCGTTGCCAGCACACGCTCGACCCGCGAGCCCGGAAGGTCACGGTCTCGTCGGCATCCGCGAGCGAGCCATCCTTGCCGGTGGCTCGAGCTCAGCCGGCGTCGACGGAAACCACTGGGTCGTCGGTGCCGTCCTTCCTGTCGGGGTGCCGACGTGATCCGGGTCGGCCTCGTCGACGACCAGTCGCTGTTCCGCCCCGGTATCAGGATGCTCGTGCAGTCCCAGGCGGACCTCGTTTTCGTCGGCGAGGCCGGCAACGGGGTCGAGGCGATCGCGATGGTGGAGGAGGCGCGTCCCGAGGTCGTGCTGATGGACATCCGGATGCCCGTGATGGACGGAATCGCCGCCACTATCGCGATCATCGCCGGTGCCGAATCGCGCGCGACGATACCTCCTCGGATCATCGTGCTCACCACCTTCGACCTCGACGAGGCAGCCACCCGGGCGATCCGCGGCGGGGCGAGCGGATTCGTGCTGAAGGATGCCGACCCGAAGTTCCTGCTGGCGGCGATCCGAACCGTGCACGCCGGAAACGCGGTGATCGCGCCATCCGCGACTCGCGACCTGTTCGCCCACTTCGACGAGCGCACCTCGGTCGAGGTGCCGCCCGCATACGGGTACCTCACTGCGCGGGAACAGGAGATCTTCCGGCTGGCCGCCCGAGGGCTCAGTAATGCC
The DNA here is from genome assembly GCA_025362355.1 of Lacisediminihabitans sp. Lineage (GTDB taxonomy): Bacteria > Actinomycetota > Actinomycetes > Actinomycetales > Microbacteriaceae > Lacisediminihabitans. The sequence continues at coordinate 13,640 of JANYGT010000229.1, forward strand.
GAGATCGCTTCCGGCGAGTTTCTCAGCGAGGCGACGGTGAAGACGCACATCAGCCGAATCCTCGGAAAGCTGGGTTTGCGAGACCGGGTGCAACTCGTCGTCTTCGCATTCGAGCATCGGCTGACGTATTCGTAGAGCCTCCTAGAGTCATCCCTGCGATGTACGCAGAGGCGACTCGCGCCCGATGCCGGCCGGTCGCCGGTTTTCTAGCGTAGAAGTCATGGATATCAGCCAAGCACACCAGGCGGGCCTCGTCGCCCGCGTCTCCGATCTGACGAAATCGTATGGAACGGGGTCGAACACCGTCAGTGCGCTCGATGGCGTGACCATCGGCATCCGGGCCGGCCAGTTCACCGCCATCATGGGGCCGAGCGGCTCCGGTAAATCGACGCTCATGCACATCATGGCCGGACTCGACACGGCAACGACCGGTCGAGCATGGCTCGGCGAAACCGAGATCACCCACCTGAGGGATGCGGATCTCACGCTCCTGCGCCGCCGCCGCGTCGGCTTCGTCTTCCAGGCCTTCAACCTCGTGCCGACGCTCGACGTGCTCGGCAACATCCGGCTCCCGTTCGAACTTGACGGTCGTCGTCCGTCACGGGACGAACTGGAGTGGATCGATCGCCTCATCGAGTCACTCGGACTGCGTGATCGCCTGACCCATCGCCCGCATGAACTCTCGGGCGGCCAGCAACAGCGCGTGGCAATCGCCCGCGCCCTCGCAATCCGGCCCGATCTGGTGTTCGCCGACGAGCCGACCGGCAATCTCGACTCCCGCACCGGCCGCGAGGTGTTGTCTTTGCTCGCTGCGGCAAGCGCGGAATACGGCCAGAGCATCGCCATGGTGACCCACGACCCGATCGCCGCGAGCTTCGCCGATCGCATCCTGTTTCTCGCCGATGGGAAGGTCGTCGAGGAACGCCAGAGGTCTACCCCGGATGCCATCTCGAGTTTCATGCTCGGAATCGAGACGGCCGCATGAACAGCCCACTGAGGAGACATGCCCCGAGCGTGCTCGTCGCCGCGCTCAGTTCTGCCTTCGGAGTCACCCTGCTCGAAATCACCGGCGTGTTGTCCCAGCTGATCGCCGGCGACGGCACCACCGGAAGCAGTGGGACGGTCGCCGTGATGCTGCAGATACTCGCGATGGTCTTCATCGTCATCGCCACCTACGTCGGGGCGATCGTCACGGCGAATACCTTCGCGACGATCATCGCCGGTCGCACGCGCACGATCGCGCTGATGCGACTGATCGGGTCGAGCGCATCCGATCAGCGAAAGGCAGTCGCGCGGGAGGGTCTTCTCGTCGGCATCGTCGGCGCCGTTCTCGGTGCCAGTGTCGGAACGATCCTCACCGCGGTCACCGTTTCGATCTCGATGGCGAACGCGTTCATCCCGCGCGGCGACTATGTCTTGCTCGAACCGGTCGTCGGGGTGCCGGTCGTCGCCGTCGTGCTCACGACCTGGCTGGCATCCTGGATCGGCTCCCGTCGCGTACTCGATGTCTCCCCGATCGAGGCGACCGGGGTCGCGGTCGAGCGCTCACGTGAGGATTCGGCGAATCGCCGTGGCCGCAACATCGTCGCGATCGTGCTCTTCGTTGTCGGAATCGCACTACTGGTGCTCGGGATGCTGGTCGGGCTCGTCACGGCGCTCGGTGTCCTCATCGGAGTCGTCGGCGGGTTGTTGTCGTTCACCGGCCTGGTGCTTGGAGCCAACCTCGTGATGCCCGTGACGCTCCGGCTGTTCGGACGGATGTTCGGGCGGAGTGCCACCGCGCGCCTCGCCGCCGAGAATGCGGTGCGGTATCCGGAACGCAGCTCGCGCACCACCATCGGATTGGTCATCGGAGTCACGCTGGTGACCATGTTCGCCGTGGCGGTGCAGAGCTTCAAGACCGTCATCGAGGCCGCACAGCGGGCCCAGCCCGAGACCTATCAGGGAACGTCCGAGGTGCTGAACGGCATCGTGATCGTGTTCTCGATCCTTATCGGATTCAGCGCCCTCATCGCGGCTGTCGGAATGGTCAACACCCTGTCCCTCAGCGTGTTGCAGCGCACCCGGGAACTCGGACTGCTCAGGGCTCTCGGCTTCACGGCTCGCCAGGTGAGAGCGATGATCCTCGCTGAGAGCGCCCAGTTGACTGTCGCATCCGTCGCGCTCGGGCTCGTGCTCGGGACGTTCTACGGGTGGGCCGGTGCGCAGTCACTACTCGGCTCGATCAACGGAAGCCCGGGCCTCGTGCCGCCCGCCATACCCCTCGCCCTTCTGGCGTTCGTCGTCGCTGCATCGCTCGTGCTCATCGTCGTCGCATCCATCGCCCCGTCCCGCCGGGCGACGAGCATCGCCCCCGTCGCAGCTCTCGCGATCGAGTAGTCAGGGGCGGCGAAGGGCTGTCAATCGGGGGCATGGAAAACCGCGATTGACAGCCCGTATCAAGCCATCAAGTCACTTGCCTGAAGGCTCACACAGGAAGAGCCAAACAGACACCCAGACTCCAGTCGAACCTCGCATACTGAGTCGTCGGACGCTCGAAGGGAGCTACGGATGATCGCGGCTCTGCTCGCCCTCCATCTCATCAACGGCCCGGTACCGGTGGTCATCTACTCGGTCGGGGCGGCGCTCTTCGCCGTGCTCATGATCAGCAGGCGCTGGCGAGCATGGCTGCCCGTTGCGATCTCCGTGATCGTTGCCGGTTTCTTCGTCGGTCTCATCGTCTGCTGGATCCTCGGCGACCTGCTCAATCTCTTCGGCGTGACACTCTCGTTCGCCAGTCGCGCCTGGTTCGCCGTGGCGGTGGCCGGTCTCGGCCTCGGCATCGCTCGCGGAATCTTCGAGCGACGCCGTCTCACCGTCATCGGTTCGTTCGGGGCCGTGTCGCTGCTCCTGGTCGGCCTCATCGGATTGAACGCCGATCTCGGGGAGTTCCCCAACCTCGGCAACGCCCTCGGGGTCGGCGCGTATCGCCAGCTCGCGCTACCGGCGAGCCGGGTACACACCACCATCGCGCCGGCCGTGACCCAGCCCATGCCGACGGCCGGTCGCATCGGCACGGTCGACATCCCCGGCACCGTCTCCCATTTCTCCGCACGGCCGGCCATCGTCTACCTGCCCCCGGCGGCGCTGCTGCCGCACCCGGTGGCACTGCCCGTCATCGTGATGCTGTCGGGACAGCCCGGCGGTCCGAGCGATCTCTTCATCAAAGGCCAGATGCAGTCGACCCTGGATGCCTACGCCCGCGCCCACAACGGGCTCGCGCCGATCGTGGTCGACGCCGACCAGCTCGGTGCTCCGGCGTACAACCCGATGTGCCTCGATTCTCCGCTCGGTAACGCCGCGACCTACCTGACGGTCGACGTGCCGAACTGGATCAAATCGCATCTGACCGTGCGTGCCGGCGCTGCCAACTGGGCGATCGGCGGCTTCTCGGAGGGCGGGACCTGCGCCATCCAGCTGGGCTCGTCTTACCCGGGCATCTACGGAGCGATCGTCGACATCTCCGGCGAGGTTGCTCCATTCCGCGGGTCGGTGCAGAACACGATCGCTGTGGCATTCCACGGTTCGCTCGCGGCGTACCGGGCAGCGATTCCGGCCAACATCCAGAGAGCGCACGGAACTTACACAAGCTCTTACGCGCTGTTCGGTATCGGTGGAAGCGATCTGCGCTACGGCGCGGGTCTCAGGGCGACCGAACGCACCGCGGCGGCACACGGAATGCAGACCCAGCTCTTCGTTTCGCCTGGCACCGCCCACGATTGGCGCACGGTGGCTTACGCTCTAAACCAGTCCATACCTGTCATTTCGAGTCATTGGGGCCTCAATGGTTGAACGCGTGCTGCGGCGGAATCCCGTCACGCTCGCGATTCTCCTGATCACCGTCGTGCTCGCCATCATCGGGCGCGGCATGCGCGGGCCGTCAGCCGACGTGATTAACGCTCTCGGAACCGGATACAACCAGGTCATCGACGAGCACCGCTGGTGGACGCCGATCACCTCGGTCTTCGTGCCCAATGGCGGATTCGAACTCGTACTCGTGCTGCTCTCTGTCATATTCATCATCGGTGCGGCCGAGCGACTTCTAGGATCGGCGCGAACGGTACTTGCTTTCGTCGTGACCGCGATCGTCGGGGCAGGCGTCGGCATCGTCGTGCAGCAGATCGGCTTCGCGCTCGGCGAATTGTGGTCACGGCGCGTCTATGAGCTGGTGACCCTCGATCCGATGACGGCGGTGGCAGGCGCGATAATGACCGCGAGTGCGTTCGCGGGGCCGCTCTGGCGCAGGCGCATCCGGGTGCTCACGTTCGTCATCGTCCTCGTCTTTTTGCTCTACGGTGGTGATCCGTCCGACCTCTACCGTGCCATCGCGGCGCTCGCGGGATTCGGGCTCGGCATCCTCCTCCGGCCGGGACAGGGTGCCCTCCGCTGGCAGCGAAGCTCACACCATGAGACCCGAGTGCTGCTGTCGGCGGTCGTCCTGATCACCGCCATCGGGCCGACCATCACCATCTTCTCGAAGCTCCGCCTCGGCGCCCTCGCACCGCTCGGATCGCTTCTGAACGACGTACGCGCGAACGGACTCAGATCCGTCGACGAGTGTCATGCGCTGAATGTCACCCGCGCCTGCCTCAGGGACATGACCGTCGAACGGATCAGCGGCGTCGGCCCGGTCGTCCTGACCATCCTCCCGTTGCTGACACTCGTGGTCGCCGCCGTCGGATTGGCTAGGGGACGTCGTTTCGGCGCCTGGCTCGCCGTTTCGGTGAATTTCGCGCTCGCCGCGCTCGCCGCGTTCTACTACGGCCTCGTGCCCCGTTCCGGCCAGGCTTTCGCCATCCACATCGCCAACCCGCACTATCTCGAGGTGACGCTCGCGCTCTTCGTCTCGGTGCTGCTGCCGCTCGGAATCGGCATCTTCGTGCTCGCCAATCTCAAGCACGTCACCATCAGGTCGTCGTCGAGGTCGGTGCGCCTCTATCTCGCGTCGATCGCGACGGCCCTCGTCGTGCTGTCGGTGCTCTACGTCGGCGTCGGCTGGATCAGTCGCAACGGCTTCCATCCGCACGTGAGCTTCATGGACCTGATCCTCGACCTCCCCGACAGGTTCGTGCCGATCGGCTTCCTCCGCACGGAGCTGCTCACCTTCCTCCCCACCGACCCGGCCGCGAGTTTCCTGTACTACTGGATCGGCCCGATCTTCTGGTTCGTCGTCATTGCCGGCGCTTTCGTCGTCGTCTTCACGAGCGGATCGCGCTCGTACTCCGTCGGCCTCTTCAGAATCCGGTCGCTCCTGCGCGCCGGTGGCGGCGGCTCGCTCGGGTACTGGTCGACCTGGCAGGGCAACTCCTACTGGTTCACCCCCGATGGAAGCGCAGCGGTCGCCTATCGGGTGGTCAACGGGGTCGCCATCACCAGTTCCGACCCGATCGGATCGGCGGATGCCGCGGCGGCAGCCATCCCGTTGTTCGCGCGCTACTGCGACGACAACGGTCTGACCCCGGTGTTCTACTCCATTCACGACTCGACGCTCGCTGTCTGCGAGTCGATGGGCTGGTCGTCGATGAGCGTCGGGGACGAGACGGTGATCCTTCCGAGCTCCTGGGAGACGACGGGCAAGCGCTGGCAAGACGTGCGGACGTCGATCAACCGGGCCGAGCGTGCGGGAGTGCGGGCACTCTGGACGAGCTATGCGGGCCTCTCGGCCGCGCACGCGCTGCAGATCGGTGAGATCTCCGAGGCCTGGGTCGCGGAGAAAGACCTCCCGGAGATGGGATTCACCCTCGGCGGCATCGACGAGCTGCGGGATCCCGACGTGCGTCTGATGATCGCCTGCGATGCTGACGATCGTGTCATCGGCGTGACCAGTTGGCTTCCGAGTTGGACCGATGGCGAGATCACCGGCTGGACCCTCGACTTCATGCGCCGCGCGCCGGACGGGATGAACGGGATCATGGAATTCCTCATCGCCCGTTCCGCCGAATATTTCAAAGAGGCGGGCATCGCGACGATGAGCCTGTCTGCCGCGCCGCTCGCCCGCGGCGGTGCCGAAGACGCGCCCGATACGACCGAGCGTTTCCTCGGCTACATCGGAGCACGGCTCGAGCCGGTATACGGGTTCCGCTCGCTCTTCACGTTCAAACGCAAATTCCAGCCGGAGTTCCGCCCGCTGTCGATGGCCTATCCGGACTCGCTGAGGCTGCCGGCCATCGGACTGGCCCTCGCGCGGGCGTACGTTCCGTCCCTCTCGCTGAAGCAGAGTATCCAATTCGTGCGCGGCCTGAACTGAGCATCAGCGAGTAACGGACTTAACCATGTATTCGGTTCGGTCGTAGCCGGCCTCGCGGGGAATGGTGATCCAGGTCGAACCGTCGTCCCGTGATTCGAACCGCGGCTGCACCGTGAATCGCGGTCGGCCGCGTGCCAGCCGGATTGCATTCTCCGAGTCGCTGCTCTCCGCGAGCCGCATGAGGTTGAGCAGCGTCGGGAAGATTATCGAGCTATCGCCGGCGAGCGTCCTCTCCACAGCCGCTGCAGGGCTCACCCACTCTAGTCCGACGGTCTCGCCGCCATCCGACACCGCCTCCTGGCCGAGAGGAGCGCGCGCGAGGAAGAACCTCGTGTCGAAACGGCGAGCCTCGTGCTCGGGGGTGATCCAGTGGGCGAAGGGGTGGATGTCGCCGAGCGGGAGCACCGCGCCGGCGTCGTGGATGAGGCGGAGGAATGGGGTGGTTCGCGTCATCCGTCCCGCCGGATCCTCGCCATTCGGCGTCGATGCGACGAGCAGCCCGGTCTCCTCCCAGGTCTCCCGGATCGCGG
>JANYGT010000159.1 GCA_025362355.1 Lacisediminihabitans sp.
AGTTCTGAATGGTCGTGTAACGGCAGCGGGCGCCCTTTTTCACGACGATCTCCACGACGGCCGAGTGCAAAGAGTCGGAGGAGTAGATCGGGGCGGTGCAGCCCTCGACGTAGTGCACGTAGGCACCCTCGTCGACGATGATCAGCGTGCGCTCGAACTGGCCCATGTTCTCGGTGTTGATCCGGAAGTAGGCCTGCAGGGGGATGTCGACCTTGACCCCCTTGGGGACGTAGATGAACGAGCCGCCCGACCACACCGAGGTGTTGAGTGCGGCGAATTTGTTGTCGCCCGCCGGGATGACGGTTCCGAAGTACTCCTTGAAGAGTTCCGGGTACTCCTTCAGCGCGGTATCGGTGTCGAGGAACAGCACGCCCTGTTCTTCGAGCTCTTTGTTGATCGTGTGATAGACCACCTCGGACTCGTACTGGGCGGCGACGCCGGACACGAGTCGCTGGCGCTCCGCCTCCGGGATTCCGAGCTTCTCATAGGTGCTCTTGATGTCGTCGGGAAGGTCGTCCCAGGTCTGGGCCTGCTTCTCGGTCGAACGGACGAAGTATTTGATGTTGTCGAAATCGATACCCGAGAGGTCAGCGCCCCAGGCCGGCATCGGCTTCTTGTAGAAGATCGCGAGCGCCTTGAGGCGGTTCTTCAGCATCCATTCCGGTTCGCCTTTGAGCGCCGAGATGTCTGCGACGACCTCGGGCGAGATGCCGCGTCGGGCGGATGCTCCGGCGACGTCGGAATCCGACCAGCCGAATTCGTAGATTCCGAGGCTCTCGAGTTCCGGACGGTCGATCAGGATATCTGACATGCCACTACCTCTTTTCCTTGCTGCAACAACCAGTCCGAGAGGCCGGTCATTCCCGCTTCCATCACCTGTTCAGCAGGCTAGGGCCGCGGATGCAGTCACCGGATTGATCTAACCCGGGTCGAACCTGTGCGACGAACCTCCGAGCTGGGAGAGCTCGGGTGAATTCGTGGCCGGGCCTCATCGCCCTCGCCATCGCGGTCATGCGGTCAGACCCGTTGCGGTGCCCGACTTCCCCAATTCTACAGGGCGAGACCGCGGATCACAGGGCAGGCACCCGATTCTCAGCGGCCGTAAGACTCGCCGTGTCCTGCGCTCTGAAGAGTGCGGGGTTGGCATCGAGCATGACCCGCAGGGCACCGATCCAGACCAGCGCCGATCCGAGCAGGTGGAGTGCGACCAGCGCTTCCGGTAGTCCGTTGAGGGCCTGGACGGCTCCGACGGCACCCTGCAGGATGACGACAACGGTGAAGAAGAGTGTGCGTCGCGCGGCGAGCGCTCCGTTCGGATCGGCCCGGAGCAGGAAGAACAGCACGAGTGCCACCAGGAGGGTCAGCGTGCCGACGACCGCATGGAAGACCGTGACATCCGCCCAGACGAAGCCCATACGCGGGACGTCGGCCGAATCACCGGAGTGCGGACCCGATCCGGTCACCAGGGTTCCGACCACGATCAGCGCGAGGGTGAGTCCGGTGAGCCCGCGGGAGACGAGGCGCGGGGCGCGACCTGGCGATGGGGCAACCTCTGCCGACTGTCGCGCTCGGTGCCAGGTGAGGGCCGTCGTGGTGAGCAGCGCTATGGCGAGCAGGAAGTGGAACGCGACGACCCAGGGGTTCAGCTTGGCAAGCACCGAGATGCCGCCGGCTACCGCGTTGGCAACGACCAGCCAGAATTGCGACCAGGCGAGGCGGGTGAGACCACGGTTGCGCGGTTTCTGCAGACGGGCCGCGACGATCGCCCAGCCGACGGCGATGATGAGCACCCCCGTGAACACCCGGTTCGCGAACTCGATGACACCGTGGATGCCGAGGGCCGGTGTCGGGGCGAGCGAAGTCGCGTCGCAGTACGGCCAGGTCGGGCATCCGAGTCCGGACGCCGTGACGCGAACGACTCCCCCGCTCAGAACGATCAGGATGCTGACGACGAGCGCCGCTGTCGTCCCCCAGCGCAGCGCCCGCCGGCCGAGGGTGACACGCTCGGCGAGCCAGCCGAATGGAGTGGTGATGGTGAACCTGCTTAGTGGAGTGAGGCGGCGGATCAGAAACGGAGGAAAGGGAGGAGCGGGTCGACACCGACGGCGACGAACAGCACCGTGAGGTAGGTGATCGAACTGTGGAAGACCCGCATCGGGCGCACCTCGCCGTGCCGGATCGCCATCGAGTAGAGCCGGTGCGATTCATAGACGAACCAGCCGCCCGAGACGAGGGCGACGGCGGAATAGAGGATGCCCATGTTGGCGACCGGGATCAGCAGCAGTGAGCAGGCGACGGTGGCCCACGCGTAGAGCACCACCTGGAGGCCGACGACCGTTCGACCGCGGACGACCGCAAGCATCGGAACGTTCACAGCGGCGTAGTCGTCGCGGTAGCGCATCGAGAGCGGCCAGTAGTGCGGTGGCGTCCAGAGGAAGACGATCCCGAACAGGATGACCGGCACCCAGTTGAGCGAGTTCGTCACGGCCGCCCATCCGATCAGCACCGGCATGCACCCGGCGGCGCCGCCCCAGACGATGTTCTGCGGGGTGCGGCGCTTGAGCACGAGTGTGTAGACGAGCACGTAGAACAGCACGGCTGCGACCGAGAGCGCCGCGGCCAGCCAGTTGACGAGTAGTCCGAGCCAGAGCGTTGAGGCGACACCGAGCACCCATGCGAAGACGAGAGCTTCGCGGTCGCTCAGTTCACCGGTGACGAGGGGACGTGAGCTCGTCCGCTTCATGATCCGGTCGATGTCCCGGTCGATGTAGCAGTTGAACGCCCCTGCGGAGCCCGCGCTCATGGCCCCGCCGATGAGGGTGGCGAAAACCAGCCAGAGGTTCGGGATGCCTCGTTCGGCGAGGATCATCACCGGAGCGGTCGTGACGAGGAGCAACTCGATCACTCGCGGTTTGGTGAGAGCGACGTAGGCCATCGCCTTGCGCGCTGGCCTGACGCGCTCGCGCGCCTGTACCGCTAGATCCATTGCTCCTCTAACCACCGTGGGCTGTCCCGCGTTCAATTGTACGGTGTAGCGTCTGTGCGGGAGCTCGGGGCCCCCGCCGGAATACGGTGGGATGGTCCATGGCTTCTCTATACTTGGATGTGCTTGCCAGCCGCAGGCTCCTCGCCCGGTCTCCCGCCGCTTCGCTCCCCGGAGCACAGTGTCGGATGGGCTGCCCGCGGTGGTGCCGACGAAGACTGGTGAGTGCAACAACGACAGCGGCACGATCGGAAAGATCCTGCCGTGTAACAGAAGGGTCGACAGTCTCGTGGCAGCATTCCAGTGGGATCCCATCGATGAGAAGGCCGTGGACACGGCCAGGATCCTCGCGGCGGATGCCGTCGAGAAGGTGGGAAACGGCCACCCAGGGACGGCGATGAGTCTCGCGCCGGTCGGCTACCTCCTCTTCCAGAAGGTCATGCGCCGCGACCCGAGCGATAGCACCTGGATCGGTCGCGACCGTTTCATCCTCTCTATCGGACACGCGTCGCTCATTCAGTACACGCAGTTCTATCTCGGTGGCTACGGCCTCGAGCTCGAAGACCTCGAGCAACTGCGCACCTGGGGATCGAAGACGCCGGGGCACCCGGAGTACGGCCACACCGACGGCATCGAGATCACGACCGGCCCTCTCGGCCAGGGCATCGCGTCGGCCGTGGGGTTCGCCTATGCGGCACGCTTCGAGCGCGGTCTGTTCGACCCGGATGCCGAGCCCGGAACGAGCCCGTTCGACCATTACATCTACACGATGATGGGCGACGGCGACATGCAGGAGGGCGTCTCGAGTGAGGCGTCGTCGCTTGCCGGCCACCAGGAGCTCGGCAACCTCATCGCGATCTATGACAGCAACCAGATCTCGATCGAGGACGACACGAACATCGCCTTCACCGAAGACGTGAAGGCCCGTTACGAGGCATACCACTGGCACGTGCAGGTGGTGGACTGGAAGAAGACCGGCCAGTACATCGAGGATGTCGCCGCTCTGAACGACGCGATCGAGGCGGCGAAGGGTGAGACATCCAAGCCCTCGCTCATCATCCTGAAGACCATCATCGGTTGGCCGTCGCCGAAGAAGCAGAACTCCGGCAAGATCCATGGATCAGCGCTCGGTGCCGATGAGCTGGCCGCCGTGAAAGAGGTGCTCGGTTTCGACCCGGCGAAGAACTTCGACGTCGATCCGGAGGTGCTGGCTCACACCCGGAAGGCCGTCGACCGCGGAAAGGCTGCCCACTCCGAGTGGAACGGGCAGTTCGACGCTTGGGCGGCCGCCAACCCGGAGCGCAAGGTACTGCTCGACCGCGTGCTGTCCGGGGATCTCCCGGAGGGGGTCGAGCAGGCTCTTCCCGTATTTGAGGCCGGCAAGGATGTCTCGACCCGGGCGGCGTCCGGAAAGGTGCTCAACGCTCTCGGCCCGGTTGTCCCGGAATTGTGGGGCGGCTCGGCCGACCTCGCCGAGTCGAACAACACGACCATCGAGGGCACCGCGTCGTTCGTGCCGGCCGAGCACTCGACCCACGAGTGGACGGGCAACAGCTACGGGCGGGTGCTGCACTTCGGCATCCGCGAGCACGCGATGGGCGCGATCCTCAATGGCATCGTGCTGCACGGGAACACACGTCCGTTCGGCGGGACCTTCCTCATCTTCAGCGACTACATGCGGCCCGCAGTGCGTCTCGCGGCACTCATGAAGGCCCCGGCCATCTACGTCTGGACCCATGATTCCGTTGCGCTCGGTGAAGACGGACCGACGCACCAGCCGGTCGAGCAGCTCGCGGCTCTCCGCGCCATCCCGGGGCTCGACATCGTGCGTCCCGGAGACGCCAACGAGACCGCGTGGGCGTGGAAGACGATCCTCTCGCGCCGCAACGGGCCGGCCGGTATCGCCTTGACCCGTCAGAACATCCCCGTGTTCGAGCGGGGCGATGACGCAGCAAGCGGCGACACCTTCGCCTCCGCACAGCATGTGGCGAAGGGTGCATACGTGCTCGCGGAAGCTCCGAACGGCACTCCGGACGTGATCTTCATCGCCACCGGTTCCGAGGTGCAGATCGCCGTGGATGCCCGGGAGCAGTTGAAGTCCGAAGGGATCAACGCCCGAGTGGTGTCGGCCCCGTGCCTCGAGTGGTTCGAGGAGCAGAGCGCCGAGTACCGCGAGTCGGTGCTTCCGGCAGGTGTGCGGGCCCGGGTCTCGATCGAAGCCGGACGTGACCTGACCTGGCGATCCTATGTCGGAGACGCCGGTCGCAGCGTCTCGATCGAACACTTCGGCGCCTCCGCCGACTACAAGACCCTGTTCGCGAAATTCGGCATGACAACCGAACACGCGATCTCCGCCGCCAGGGAATCGATCGCCGCAGTCTGAGTCGTGCGGGCATCCGTTACAGCACCAGACGACGTCGAACAAGGGAAGAGACAATGACAGACACCACACCGACCGCAGCCCTCTCCGCCGTGGGCACGAGCATCTGGCTCGACGACCTGTCGCGGGAGCGGATCAACTCCGGCGGCCTGCAAAAGCTGATCGCCGAGCGCAATGTCGTCGGCGTCACGACCAACCCGACGATCTTCGCCGGTGCCCTCGCCAAGGGCGAGGCGTACGACGCCCAGGTGGCCGAGCTCGCCGCTGCGGGCAAGACGGTCACGGAGGCGGTGTTCGAGATCACGACGGATGATGTCGCGAACGCGAGTGACATCTTCCGCTCGGTCTATGACTCGACCGGTGGGAAAGACGGCCGCGTCTCGATCGAGGTCGAGCCGGGTTTCGCTCATGACGCCGCGGCGACATCCGCGCAGGCGAAGCAGCTCTGGGCAAAGGTCGATCGACCGAACGCCATGATAAAGATCCCGGCGACGATAGAGGGTCTCGAGGCGATAACCGAGACCATCGGATCGGGGATCAGCGTGAACGTGACACTGATCTTCAGCCTCGAGCGTCACCGCGAGGTCATCAACGCCTACCTCACGGGACTCGAGCAGGCGAAGGCGGCCGGCCACGATCTGAGCACGATCCACTCGGTCGCGTCGTTCTTCGTGTCGAGGGTCGACACAGAGATCGACAAGCAGCTGGACGCCATCGGCAGCCCGGAGGCGATCGCCCTGAAGAGCAAGGCGGGTGTCGCGAACGCGCGCCTCGCGTACCAGGTGTTCGAGCAGGCGTTCGACAGCGAGCGGGCCAGGGGCCTCATCGCGGCGGGCGCGAATCGCCAGCGCCCGCTCTGGGCGTCGACCGGGGTGAAGGATCCGAGCCTTCCCGACACCCTCTACGTGACCGAGCTTGCTGTCGCCGACGTCGTCAACACCATGCCGGAGAAGACGCTCGAGGCCACCTTCGACCACGGTGTCATCACGGGTGACAACGTCACCGGCAACTATGCCGACGCCAACGACGTGCTTGACAGGCTCGACGCGGTCGGCATCTCCTACGAGGGGGTTACGGCGCTTCTCGAGAAGGAGGGGGTCGAGAAGTTCATCGTCTCCTGGAACGAGCTGCTCGACACCGTCGCTGCGGCACTCGAGTCCGCGAAATCCGGGAAGCCGGAGTCGAAGTCGGACTCCTCCGGTTCGGAGCAGACGGTCGAAAACACGGAGGTTGCGAAATGAGCTTCGATATCAGTGTCAGCGGAGCGGCAGGAGAAGCCGTCGAGCGGGTTGTCCCTCAGCTGGTGAGCGACCTTGTCGCCTCCGGAATCATGGGGCAGGATCCGTCGCTCTGGGGGCCGGACGCCGAACCGGAGGCCGCGAAACGTCTCGGCTGGACGGAGGCGGAGGTCATCTCGGCCGGGCTCGTCGACGACATCCTCGCGCTTCGCGACAAGCTCCACGCCGATGGCATCGATCACATCGTGCTCGGAGGGATGGGAGGCTCATCGCTCGCCCCGGAGGTCATCACCCGCACCGCCGGTGTCGAGTTGACCGTCCTCGATTCGACCGACCCCGGCCAGGTTCTCGCGGCACTTGAAGATCGCCTCGAGTCGACCGTCGTCGTCATCTCGTCGAAGTCCGGATCGACCCTCGAGACGGCCAGCCAGCGCAAGGCCTACGAAAAGGCGTTCCACGATGCGGGCATCGACCCGGTCGATCGTTTCGTGGTCGTCACCGACCCCGGCTCGCCGCTCGACACCTCCGCCCGCGACGCCGGTTATCGCGTCTTCAATGCCGATCCCAACGTCGGCGGTCGCTACTCGGCCCTGACAGCTTTCGGTCTCGTGCCGTCAGGACTCGCCGGGGTCGACATCCGTGCACTGCTCGACGAGGCTTCGTCGGTCAGCATCCAGCTGGCGGTCGACAGCCCACAGAACCCCGGTCTGATCCTCGGCGCAGCCATAGCCGGAACCCGGCCACTCAAAGACAAACTCGGCATCATCTCCGACGGAACGTACATCGTCGGGTTCGGTGACTGGGTCGAGCAGCTGATCGCCGAGTCGACGGGAAAGCTCGGCAAGGGGCTCCTCCCTGTGGTTCTCGACGTCGACTCACCGGAGGTCTTCGAGAATCTCGCCCACCTTCAAATCGTGCGTCTCGTGGAAAGCGCTCGTGCGACGGAGGAGGTCGAGCCCGGAGAAATCGAGATCAGCGGCACTCTCGGCGCACAGATGTTGGTCTGGGAATTCGCCGTCGCCGTCGCCGGTCGGCTGCTCGGTATCAATCCCTTCGATCAGCCCGACGTCGAATCCGCCAAGATCGCGACGAGGGCGCTTCTCGACTCGCACCCGGAGCCGGTGAAGCCCGCCTTCACCTCTGGTGGTATCGAGGTTCGTGGGTCGACCGACGTCGTCACCGGCCAAACCACCGTCGCCGGTGCAATCGACGCGCTTCTCGAACTGCTTCCAGAGAACGGGTATCTCGCGATCCAGGCCTACGTCGACCGCCATGCGCTTCGCCAACTTGCCGAATTGCGGGATGCCCTCGCCGCGAAGTGTGGCCGCCCGGTCACCTTCGGCTGGGGTCCGCGTTTTCTCCACTCGACCGGTCAGTTCCACAAGGGCGGACCGGCGATCGGCGTGTTCCTGCAGATCACCGCGACGGCACCGCAAGACCTCGAGATCCCAGACAGCCCCTTCAGTTTCGGATA
>JANYGT010000208.1 GCA_025362355.1 Lacisediminihabitans sp.
CTGCCTTCGAGACCACCGGCGCGCTGCTCGAGCACGGGATTCCTGCGCTCCGCGCTCACTCCCTCGCGCTCGGCGAGCCGCTGCCGCTCACCGAGCTGGAAATCCTGTCGCCCGTGACTCACCCGTGCCGCGTGATCGCGCAGGCCACCAACTACGGCGCGCATGTGCGCGAGGTCGGGCTCGATCCGGCGGCGCGCACCTCGAACGTGCTCTTCCGCAAATCGTCGGCGTCGATCTCCGGACCGCACGACGCCATCGTCCGGCCCGCGCACGTGCGGTTGCTCGACTACGAGATCGAGCTCGGACTGGTGATCGGCAAGCACATTCCGCTCGGAACGGCCATCGGTGACAGCGATCTCAACCGGTATGTCGCGGGGCTCGTCGTGACCAACGATGTGAGCGCGCGTGACGTGCAGCTGCGCCAGGGCCAGTTCTATGAGAGCAAGTCGTATCCGACATTCACGCCGATCGGCCCGCGCCTCGTGCTGCTCGAGCCGAGCGAGTTCACCCAGCTCGATCGCCTCCGCCTCACCCTCTCGGTCAATCACGTGATCAGGCAGGACCGAACGGTCAGCGACATGATCGTGCGGCCATCGCGTGCGCTCACGCTGCTCGCCCGGTTTCAGGAACTCGACCCGGGCGACATCCTCCTCACCGGAACTCCGGGCGGAACGGCGCTCGAGGCTCCGGCCAAGGCGGTCGAAATCCTCGGTGGATTTCTGCCGACCGAAAAGAAGTGGGACGTCTTCTTCCGCCGCCAGGCGAAGAACCCCCGCTACCTCCAGAACGGTGACGTCATCACCGCCCGCATCGCCACGGACGACGGAGCAGTCGACCTCGGCGAACAGAGAAATCGAGTTGAATTCAAGTGATCACTGCACCAACCCCTAGCGCCGCACTGTGGCCGCGCTACCGAGGTCCGGCGGATGTGCCGGCGATCGAGCAGATCCCGCTCGAAAGCCGAGGCCTCCCGTCGAGTACCTACGCGCTCGTCGAGCGGGCGGCCGAGAAGTGGCCGTACATCCCCGCCGTGAGCTTCCTTCCCGCCGCGCAGGCGTGGAACACCCCCATCACCCTCACCTTCGGCGGGCTGAGGGCACGCGTGACCCAGGTCGCGAACGCGATGTCGCGGCTCGGGATCACCCGCACGGATGCCATCGGCATCCTCACCCCGAACACCAGCGAATCCTTCATAGCGCTGCTTGCCTCTGAAGCGGTCGGCATCGCGTCGCCGATCAATCCGACGCTCGCGCCGGAGCGCATCCTTGCGATGCTGATGTCTACCGGGGCTCGGGCGCTCGTCGTCGCCGGCCCGGAGTTCGGCCCGCAGGTCTGGGCCGGCGTCATGGGTCTCGCCGGGCTGCCGCAGGTGAAGCAGCTCATCGTCGTGCGACCGGACGGCATCGCCTCCGCGGCGCCGGAACTGCCCACCGTCCCCGGGGTCACGATCGCGTATCTGAAAGATCTCGCCGACGCTGAGGATGCCGCAAGCGCGGTGTTCGAGGCGCCCGCCCCGACCGACATCGCCGCCTACTTCCACACCGGGGGAACGACCGGGGTTCCGAAGATCGCCGCGCACACCCACGGCAATCAGGTCTCCATGGCGTGGATGCTGGCGGCGAGCGAGAGCCTGAACTCCACGGATCCACTGTTCGCCGGGCTTCCGCTCTTCCACGTCAACGCGCTGCTCGTCACCGGTCTCGCCCCGCTGTTCATCGGTCGCCGGTCGATCTGGGCGCCCCCGCTTGGCTACCGGGACCGCGAGATGCTCGGCCGCTTCTGGAAGATCGTCGAGCACTACCGCATCTCCGGGATGTCGGCCGTTCCGACGGTGTACGGAGCCCTGACGCAGGTGCCGGTGGATGCCGACATCTCGACCCTGCGCATCCCGGCCGTCGGTGCGGCACCTCTTCCCGCTGCCGTGCGGGCAGGTTTCGCGAAGCACACCGGGATCGAGCTGCTCGAGGGCTACGGCCTGACGGAGGCGACCTGTGTGAGCGCTCTCTCGTTTCCCGGCGTAGACCGCCCGGGAGCGATCGGGCAGAGGCTCCCGTACCAGCAGGTCAAGGCGGTACTTGTCGACGCGGAATCGGGCGAATGGATCGATCTTCCGGTCGGCGAGCCCGGACTCCTCGTCGTCTCCGGACCGACCGTCTTCGCGGGCTACCTCCGCGAGGGTGTCGTCACCCGGGGCGAGCTCGTTCGCGACGGATGGCTCGACACCGGAGACATCGGTCGCGTCGATCAGGAGGGGTTCGTCTACCTTCAGGGTCGACTGAAAGACCTCATCATCCGGGGTGGCCACAACATCGACCCCGCCATCGTCGAAGAGGCCGTACTGAGTCATCCGGATGTCGTCGCCGCTGCCGCCGTCGGTCGCCCCGACCTTCATTCCGGTGAGGTGCCGGTCGTCTACGTCGTGCTTCGGCAGGGTCACAAAGCGACCACCGACGACATCCGCGAGTGGGCTCACCAGCACATCTCCGAGCCGGCCGCCGCCCCGAAAGACGTCATCGAGATCGACGAGCTTCCCCTCACCGAGGTCGGCAAGGTGTACAAGGTCGCACTGAGCCAGGATGCCGCCCGCCGGCTGGTCGCGCAGCATCTCAGCGAGATCGACGGAGACGCCGAGATCACCTCGGGCGAGCGCGCGCCGTCGATCGCCATCACCGCCGCACCGGAGGTACGCGCGAAGGTCAGCGCGGCTCTCGACGGCTACACGTTCGCCTGGCACTTCGAGGCCGTCTCATGAGTGAATCAGAGTCGGTCGTGACAGACGTCGAGAAGGTCTCCGTCGTCATCGTCGGTGCCGGTCCCGTCGGCCTCACCGCCGCGCTTCTCCTCGCCCGGCGCGGCATCGATTCGCTGGTGCTGGAACGGCATCCGGCGCCGTATCCCCTGCCGCGGGCCGTGCACATCGACGGTGAGGTCATGCGGATCCTGCAGGAGGCGGGTGTCGCCGATGGTTTTCGCGGCATCAGTCGCGCCATGCCGGGGCTTCGACTTCTCGACAGCAGATTGCGCACGATGGCGGAGTTCCGGCGTGACAACCTCGTGGGCGCCGGCGGGCATCCGGAGGCGTCCATGTTCGACCAGCCAGACCTCGAGAGGGTGCTGGCCGAGGCCGTGGCCGCGGAGCCGCGGGTGCGGGTCGTCTCGGCGGCGACGGTCACCGGTGTGACCAACGGTTCGGCCGGCGCGAGTGTGCGCTACGACCTTGCCGGGGAGGAGAAGCGGGTCGACGCCCGCTTCATCCTCGGCTGCGACGGCGCCGGCAGCACCGTGCGCGCCGCTCTCGACATCCAGTTCCGGGATCTCGGTTTCGCCGAACCCTGGCTGGTGGTCGACATCCGCGCCCGCAAGCCGCTCGTCATGTGGGAGGGGGTGCACCAGGTGTGCGCCAGCGGGCGGGCTGCGACCTACATGCATCTCGTCGGCGACCGGTACCGCTGGGAGTTCCGCATCCTCGAGTCCGACGATCTCAACGAGCTGACGTCGGACGAGGGTGTCGCCCGACTCCTCGCCCCGTGGGCGGAGTCCGTCGACCCGGCAGACCTCGAGGTGATCCGCGTCGCCTCCTACACCTTCCGGGCCCGCGTCGCGGAACGGTGGCGTGTCGGCAGCATCTTCCTGCTCGGCGATGCCGCGCATCTGACCCCGCCGTTCATCGGTCAGGGGCTCGGTGCCGGCCTTCGCGATGCCCACAACCTGGTCTGGAAGATGGCCCGCGTGTTCGCGGGATCATCGCCGGCCGAGTTCCTCGACAGCTATGAGGCCGAACGCTCGCCCCACGCCGTCAGCCAGATCCGGTCGGCCGTCGCGATCGGCTGGGCGCTGACCGGCGGGAGCGGTCCGACGGCGGCGTTGCGTCGCACTCTCGTCCGCGCGCTCTCGCGGATCCCCGCGGTCTCGACCGCCGCCCTGAGTGCGTCCTCTCCCCGGCTGAAACTCCTTCAGCTCGCGAGGGCGCACGCCTCGGTCGGAACGCTGCTTCCGCAGCCGCGTGAGGGGGACGAGTGGTTCGACGATCGCCTCGGCACGGGATACGCCCTCATCACCCTCGATCCGGTCGCGGATCGTTCGAGCGGTGTCACGATCGTCGAAGTCTCCTCGTCGAGTGACCTCGGGCGCTGGCTGTCGACGTCGAAGGTGCGAGCCGTGGTCGTGCGCCCGGATCGCGTCGTCGCCGCTGTCGCCCGCACGTCGATGGAGATCAGCAGCGTTCTGGATGCCGTCGCCGAGCCGGTCGTCGAGAGGGTGCGCAGCGCGTAGACGGTTGCGCCCAATAAGCTCGCGACAGCTGATTCGCGAACTGAAGGAGTGCGCCATGGACATGAGACTCGAGTTGGTTCCGCTGCCCTCGACCGACGTCGACCGCAGTAAGGCGTTCTATGTCGATCGGGTGGGTTTCATCCTGGATCACGACATCGAGCCTGGCAATGGCATGCGGATCGTGCAGCTGACTCCGCCAGGGTCGGCGTGTTCCATCGTGATCGGCGTCAGCGGTGCAACCGACGGTCCGGTTCACGGCATCCATCTGGTGGTCGATGACCTCGAGAGCGTTCGCGGGGCGCTCATCGGCAGGGGCGTCGAGGTCTCCGAGGTCACGGACATGGGGGGTGTGAGGTACGCCTACTTCAGCGATCCCGACGATAATTCCTGGGCACTTCAGCAGATCTTCGGCTGATCGAGCCGAGCACACTTACAACTTGCTGACTGTTTCCACTTGAGATTGCACTCAGTGCAAGGGTGCACTTAGTGTAATTGAATGCTCTCGTCGAAGACCCCCGATCGGCGGACGACCCTCAAAGTGCGCCATCGCGGGGCCATCCTCGCAGCAGCACGCGGGCTGATCGACGAGCGCGGCGGCCCCTATTTCACGGTGGATGAGCTCGCAGACCGGGCAGATGTCTCGCGACGCACCGTCTTCAATCACTTCGCCTCGCTCGATGAGATCGTGCTCACCCTGTGTGACGAAGCGCTCGAGGTGATCATCGACGACTTCATCGCGACGGTGGTCGCCATGCCAGCCGGTGACGGATCCCGCTCGTCGATGTTCGATGAGATCTCACATTCCCTGACGACGGCCGACATCCCCGGGGCGGTCGAGAGCATGGCCCGCATCCTCGGAGAGCCGGGATCGGATGCGAGCCGCGAGCAGACCCTCAGCGCGCGGGCATTCACGCGCGCCGCGGACCGCCTGCTCGACGAGGTGCTCCGGCGAAATCCGACCGCCGATGTGCTCGATGCCGAGCTACTCGTCGGCTCGTTGATGAATGGCGTCATCGTCGTCGTCGGCCACTGGATCCGGGAGGTCGGCATACGCCTCGACGGCACGGGAAGGGCTGCCTGGCAAGGCCTGCTCGGCACTCTGCTTTCGAGCGTACGTTCCGGATATATGCCGTTGTCCTGATCTTTCACACGGGGTTCACCGACGCATCCCTTCTCCTCATCTCCATCGCTCGCCCGAGCGCACCGATCCGTCGGGGCTCTCACACAATGAATGGGACTTCACCATGGCCGGACTCCTCTACCGTCTCGGGCGTCTTTCGGCGCGACGCCACTGGACCGTCATCGTCTCGTGGGCCCTGATCATCGCTCTCGCGGGGGTCGGCTACGGGCTGTTCCACGGCGCGATCTCGTCGGCGATCACCATTCCCGGCACCGCGACCAGCAAGGTCACGGATGAGCTGGCCACCAAGTTCCCGAAGGCGAGCGGGGGGAGCGGCAGCATCGTGTTCGCGACGACCGACGGCTCGGCGCTGTCCGACGGCCAGAAGTCCGACGTCACCGCACTCCTCGGCAAGATCGGGCGCTTCGCCGGGGTGAAGGCCACGACGGATCCGTTCACCACCCAGGCGAAACTGGATGCCCAGAAGCAGCAGATCACCGACGGCCGAGCCAAGATCACCGCGGGTGAACAGCAGCTCTCCGCGTCGCAGTCGCAGCTGGATGCCGGCAAGGCGCACCTCGCCACCGCACAGCAGCAGCTCACCAGCGCCGAAGCGCAGGCCGGGGCCGCCGGCAAGGCGCCCGCGGCGGCCGCCCAGTTCGCGCAGCAGCAGGCTGTCCTCGATGCCCAGACCGCCGCGCTGACGACGAATCAGCAGAAGATCGATGCCGGCAAGGCGACCCTCGCGGAGCAGAAGACGAAGCTCGGACTCGGAGCGGAGCTCGCCGGTCTTGCGAAGAACATCCGACTCGTCTCGTCCGACGGTTCCGCTGCCGTCGGCACCGTGCAATTCACCAAGAGCACGAACTCCATCTCGCCTCAGCTCAAAGACCGTGTGGTCAGCGCAGCCGCCGACGCCGGCATCTCCGGGGTGAAGGTGAGCGTCTCCAATGACATCGCCCAAGGCGTTCCGAGCGTCATCGGCCCCGGCGAGATCGTCGGTTTGATCGTCGCCGCCATCGTGTTGCTCGTCATGCTCGGCACCGTCATCGGGGCTGCGCTCCCCCTGCTCAGCGCGCTGGTCGGGGTCGGCGCCGCGACCCTCGGCGCGCTCGCCTTCTCCGGTGTCGTGCAGTTCACCTCCGTCACCCCAGTTCTCGGGCTGATGCTCGGTCTCGCGGTAGGGATCGACTACTCCCTGTTCATCATCAATCGGCACCGAACGCAGCTGAAGCAGGGGCTCGAGCTGCACGAGTCGATCGGCCTCGCGAACGGCACGTCGGGCAATGCGGTCGTCTTCGCCGGCACGACGGTGATCGTCGCGCTGCTCGCGCTCAACATCACCGGCATCCCCTTCCTCGGCCTGATGGGAACGGTCGGAGCCGTCGCGGTGGCCGTCGCCATCCTCGTCGCGATCAGCTTCACGCCGGCGGTGCTCTCCCTCGTCGGGATGAGAATCCTGCGGAAGAAGGAGCGCGCGCTGATCGGCACGGCGGAGGCGGCGCCGGTCGCGAACAGGGCGATGGCGACGCCCCGGGCGATCGTCACCCTCGTGGTCGGTGTCATCGTGCTCGCCGTCATCGCGCTTCCCGCGATGCAGATGCGGCTCGGGCTACCCGACGGGGCGTCCGAGGCTACATCCTCGAGCCAGTACACGGCCTACAAGACGATCGAATCGAAGTTCGGCGCCGGGCAGAACAGTCCACTCCTCGTCGTCGCGAATCTGCCGAAGGCGGCCACCGGCGATGCTCTCCTCGCCAAGGAGGTCATGATCGGACAGAAGATCGCGAGCCGGAGTGCCGTGTCGGCGGTCGTGCCCATCGGCGCATCATCCGACAACACGACGGTGGCGTTCCAGATCATCCCCACCGGCGGACCTTCGAGTGTCTCGACCGAGAAGCTCGTCCACGACCTTCGAAACCTCTCCCCGCTGTCATCGTCGGACGGACGGATCACCCTCGGTGTCGCCGGCAATGCGAGCGCGCAGATCGACGTCTCCGAGAAGCTCGCGAACGTGCTGCCGATCTATCTCGTGGTCGTCGTCGGGCTGTCGCTGATCATCCTTATCATCGTGTTCCGATCCCTGGTCGTGCCCCTCACGGCGACCGCCGGCTTCGTGCTGTCGCTGTTCGCGACCTTCGGCGGTTTGACGGCGATCTACCAGTTCGGCTGGCTGAGTGCGATCTTCGGGGTGCACGATCCGGCTCCGATCCTCAGCTTCCTGCCGGTCATCGAGGTCGGCATCCTCTTCGGACTCGCGATGGACTACCAGCTGTTCCTCGTCTCGGGCATGCGGGAGGCGTTCGCTCACGGTGCACCGGCGAAAATCGCGGTGCAGCGCGGGCTGCAGGTCGGCCGTCCGGTGGTCACGGCAGCGGCGATCATCATGATCGCGGTCTTCTCCGGATTCATCTTCTCGGATTCCTCAACCATCCGTCCGATCGGTTTCGGCCTCGCCTTCGGTGTGCTGGTCGACGCGTTCATCGTGCGGATGCTGCTCATCCCCTCCGCGATGCACCTTCTCGGCAGAGCCGCATGGTGGTTCCCCAAATGGCTCGATCGCATCGTTCCGGACGTCGACGTCGAGGGTGCATCCCTCGAACGAACGCATCCGCATCCCGGTGCGGTCGCACCTTCGGCGGATGCGGGAGGATCGCCGGTGCCCGAGCAGTCCGGCGCGGTGACGCGAACCGATGAGGTCGCCGTCGGCCACCGTCATCCGGCGCACCGAGCCTGATCACGGCGCGACGTTCCCTACCGCGGCGTGTCACACCGCCGAATCATCCGGAACTAAGAATCTTCTCATCGCCGACTCGGGTGCGTCTTAGCCGGGCCCGGCACGATTGCACCAAGGGGAATCCGCAGGAGACTCACGACGATCGAGACGATTTCCACGATTTCGACGGCATTCGGGTTGCCGCTGACACCGTTCGGGAACGTCTCGGATCGAGTACCTGCCGGAGCACCCTGTCGCCGTAATCGATTCGGGTTCGATCTCGGCGGTGTGAGGTGCGAGGTGGCCGGTCCAGATGACCGGACACCTCGCCTTCGCCCGAACTGGGGCCTCTCGAAAACGACCTGACCAGAGGAGGATTGTGACCATGAGACGCTCATCCCTCCTTCCTGTCGCGCTCGCCGCGACGGTGCTGGTCGGTGCGCTCTCGTTCGGTGCCGTCGCGGCGTTCGCGACCCCGTTGCCCGATCAGGTCACCGAGGTCTCCGGCGTGTCACCGCTCGTCGTGCCACCCGGCTACCGACCCTCGGATTTCGACGCCGCGCCATCGGGCCAGCACCTCGCCGCGAGCGGGCTCATCGTTGTCAGCGCCGGACAGGCTGCGACACTTCCGGATGCCGGCACCTCCGCTTCGACCCGAAAGCCCTCGACTGCCGACAGCCCAGCGGGCGACGACTCTGCTGAGACCCGGGGCACGACTGATTCGCCCAAGGGCAGTGACTCATCGCATACGGGCGGCGGTTCGTCCGACGCGGGTGCGAAGTCCTCCTCCGGCGACACGTCCGCGGCAGACGGCTCGAAGAACGACACTTCCACCGGGGAGAAGGCTGCGAACGACAAGGCGGCAAAAGACAAGGCGGCTAAAGACAAGGCCGTCGCAGACCAGGCTGCCGCTGACCAGTCTGCCAAGGACGCGGCAGCCAAAGACAAAGCGGCAAAAGACAAGGCCGCCAAAGACAAGGCCGCCAAAGACAAGGCCGCCAAAGACGGGTCAGGTTCGAACGGCAACAACGGCGACGGCACCGGCACCGGCGGGAACTAGCAGCCCCGCCCCGTGATCAGCGCAGGCGGTATCCCATCCCGCGCA
Source organism: Lacisediminihabitans sp. (assembly GCA_025362355.1). Taxonomy (GTDB): domain Bacteria; phylum Actinomycetota; class Actinomycetes; order Actinomycetales; family Microbacteriaceae; genus Lacisediminihabitans. The sequence continues at coordinate 9,214 of JANYGT010000208.1, forward strand.
CCGTCTCGATCGCCTCGTTTCCGAGTTTGTTCCGCAGATAGCGGATATAGACATCGAGAACGTTCGAACCCGGGTCGAAGTCGTATCCCCAGACGCGGCTGAGCAACTGCTCACGACTGAGCACCTGCTCGGGATTCTTGAAGAACTCCTCGGCGAGCGCGAACTCCCTCGTCGAGAGGTCGACCTCGACGCCCGCGACCTGGGCTCGACGCGTGCGGGAGTCGAGGCTGAGCTGGCCGTGCGCCAGCGTGCCGCTCGCCGTCTGCTCCCGATCACGGAGGCGGAGGCGGATGCGCGCAAGCAGTTCATCGAATTTGAACGGCTTCGCGAGATAGTCGCTCGCACCGCTGTCGAGGCCGAGCACGGTGTCTTCCACCGAGTTGCGTGCGGTGAGCATGATGACCGGAATGGACGGATGGGTTGCTCGAAGACGTCGAAGCACCTCGAATCCATCGAGCGACGGCAACCCGACATCCAGCAGCACGAGGTCGAACGCCCCACTCTGTGCATCGACGAGCGCCTCGGCCCCGTCGGGGGTCACGGTGCAGGCGTAGCCGGCAGACCGAAGCCCCCGCTCGACGAAATGGGAGATGCGCGGCTCGTCTTCCGCGACAAGGATGTTGCTCATGCGTTTACGGCCTCCGGCTGATGGATGGATGAAGCGTTCTGCGGCAGCACGATCGTGAAGGTCGTGCCGCTGGTCGATGAGGTGAGCGTGACCGAGCCACCGTGGGCGTCGGCGATCGCCTTGACTATCGGCAGCCCGAGGCCCGATCCGCTGATCCCCCGATTGGTCTCGACCCTGCCGAAGCGCTCGAAGATCCGCTCGTGGAACTCGGCGGGGATGCCACCGCCCTGGTCGGAGACCGACAGTTCGACGCGATCGTCGAAGCGACGGGCTGCGAGCTCGATCGTCGACCCGGCGGGCGAGTATTTGGCGGCGTTGTCGCAGAGCTGAAGCCACGCCTGTGTCGCGCGCGGCGGGTCGATGGTGATGCCGGAGGATGCGACGGGGGACAGCCGCCACTCGTGCCCGGGCAACACCCTGACCTTGGTGAAGACGTGTGCCGCGAAATCCCGCACGTCGATGTTCTGCCGAACGGGGTCGGTCTTCTCTGTTTCGGCGAGTGACGCGAGGTCCTGGACGAGCGCTGCGACCCTCCCGAGCTCGTCGATGGCGAGATCGCGAGTCTCCCGCACCTCGATCGGATCATGCACGTCGAGGATCTCGAGGTGGCCGAGCACGATCGTGATCGGGGTGTTCAGCTCGTGACGCACGTCGTCGAGCAGCTGGCGTTGACCGGTCATCGCGCCGTCGAGGCGGTCGAGCATCTCATTCACCGTGCCGGTGAGTGGTGAGAGGTCGTCTCGACCCCGCACCGGAATGCGCTCCGAACGGTTGCTCGAGGTGATGCGTTCGGCGGCGATCCGCACATCCCGGATCGGCCTCAGCAGACGCCCGGAGAGAAACCAGCCCGATGCGGCGATCACGAGGAGCGACACCGCGATCACCTGCCAGTAGGTGACGAATGCCGAGGTGACACCGGCCAGTTCGGCGCTCATGTCGGTGGCCGACAGGTAGATGGCCGATTGAGTGCTGCCCGCAACGGAGACCGGAAGCGCAACGTAGCGAACGGATCTCCCGGGAGCCGAGACGGTACCGAGGTGCACCTTGCCGTCGGCCTCCTCGCCCACCACCCGAGCCACGAATCCCGGGATGGCCTGAAGCTGGAAGTCGGTCGCCACCCCGGAGATGTACTTCGCACGCCCGCCGACGATGCCGAGCGACGACTCGTGCGCATCCGGGATCACCCGTCCGATGATCGCGGCGAGAGCGGCGTCGTTCGATCGGAAGGGCTCCGGCACTGCCGGGGATGCGGCCGGATCGGTCGGCTTGCTGTTCGAGGCACCGAGAATCACCATGCGAGCGGAGTAGACCCGGGAGAGGAGACCCGAATCGACCGAGGCCAGCACCCTCTGGCGTTGGATGAGGAAGGTGACGGCACCCCCACCGGCCATGCCGAGCGCCGAGACGATCAACAGTGCCGAGAGCAGCCGCGATCGCACCGACCAGGAGGGCCGGGCTCTCCGAGTACCCGCTCTCGCCCCCACGAGACAAGTATGGGCGCGCGGTTAGCGAAGTAACATCACCTTTCCGAGGGCCACGGTCGCGATGACCGCGGGGTCACCCCCCGAGGGCGACGTGCAGGATCTTCTCCGCACTGTTGTTCGGGATGCTGTCCTTGTCGCCCTGATTCGTCGTGGTCAGCCAGAGGCCGCCGTCGGGTGCCGGCTCGACAGTGCGCAGTCGCCCGTAGGTTCCGACGAAGTACTGCTGCACGTTCGTCAGCGATGTGCCGCTGATCACCTCGCGATAGAGGCGGGTGCCGCGTTCGCAGGCGACATAGACGACATCCTTCACGATCGCGATGCCGGAGCAGGAGCCCTCAGAGGTCGGATATGTGTGCTTCGGGGCGATAAAACCCGCCGTTTCGCAGGTTCCGGTCGTTCCCTCGCAGGCCGGCCAGCCGTAGTTGCCACCCTTCACGATGAGATTCGTCTCATCCATCACGCTGTTGCCGAACTCCTGCTCCCAGAGCCGGCCCTGCGAATCGAAGGCGAGGCCCTGCGGGTTGCGGTGACCGTAGCTCCAGACCGCGGTGCCGAAGGGGTTGTCAGACGGGATCGTGCCGTCGGGATTGATCCGCAGTACCTTGCCGTTGAGACTCGCCAGATTCTGCGCGTTGTCGCCGTTCTGGGCGTCACCGGTCGATGCATAGAGCTTGCCGTCCGGACCGAAGCGCAGACGACCGCCGTCATGGAACTTGTTGCGCAGGATGCCGGAGAGCAGCACCTGCTCGCTGCCGACATCCAGCACATCGTTCATGAGCTTCAGGCGCACGATCCGGTTGTCGGTCGGCGATGTGTGCATGACGTACAGCCAGTGGTCGGTGCCGAAGGTCGGGGCGATGGCGAGCCCGGTCAGGCCGCCCTCGCCGTCGGTGCTCTGAACATTCGGTACCGTGCCGACGGTGACCTTCAGGCCGGTCTTCGGGTCGAGGCGCACGATGTCGTGAGCGTCGCGCCGGGTGTACAGGATGCTGCCGTCCGGCAGGGTGGCGAGCCCCCAGGGGATGTCGGAGTCCGTCGTCACCTGCGAGACGTCGCACACCGGGTTGCTGCATCCGGAGCCGGTCGTCGCGCTGACCGTCGCGCTGCTCGGCGACAGGTTGGCCTGGGCATCCCGGGCCACCACGCGGTAGCGGTAGACCGTCGAGGCGACGAGTCCACTGTCGAGATAGCTCGTTCCGGGCGCAACGGCCGCCGTTCCGGTCACCGAGCCGACCTTCACGTCGTCGCGATAGACGTCGTACGCTCGCACGCCGACATTGTCGGTGGATGCCGCCCAGTCGAGCGTCACGCTGGTGCCGGAGACGGTCGCCGCAAGCGATCCCGGCGCCGTCGGCGGGATGCTGTCGACCGAGCACTGCGGCGCAGCGATCGGCACCGTCGGGCTCGCCTGCGAGACGTTGCCGGCGGCATCCCGCGCGTTGACGTACAGCCCCCAGTTCACCCCCGGCACCACGGTGAGCTTCGTCGAGAGCATCGTGCCGCCGACCGAGGTCATCAGCTGGCCGTCGTGGTAGACGTCGTAGTACGCGACGCCGACGTCGTCTGTGGCGGCGTTCCAGGCGAAGAGCACCGATGAGCAGGTCAGGTCGGTCACGCGTGGCCCGCCGGGAACGCTCGGCGGCACGGTGTCGGCGGGTGCGACCGGGGTCGTCCACTGCTGGTTGCCGCCGCCGTTGCAGGTCCAGACCGAGATCGGCGAGCCGTTTGCCGTCCCTCCTCCCACGACGTCGAGGCACAACCCCGACTCGACACCGCGGATCGTGTGGTCGGCCCCGACGGTCCAGCGCTGGTTGGCACCGCCGTTGCAGCTGTAGATCTGCAGGCGGGAACCCGGCGCGGTGGCGTGCGCCGAGACATCCAGGCACCGCGTTCCGTTGTAGACGGTCAACGCGCCGGCGGCGGTGAGCGTCCACTGCTGGTTCGTTCGCGCATCGCAGCCGTACAGGTTGAGGGCCGCTCCGTTCGCGCTGCTGGCTCCGACCACATCGAGACAGCGACCGGACGCGGTACCGCGCACGTTTCCGGTCGGAGGGCCGGATGCGGCGGATGCGGCGAGGGGTGCGACGAGGAAGCCGACCGTGAGGAGAGAGGCGAGCACTGCCCGGAGGCGGCGAGGCCTCCGCGTGGTGATCTCGGACATGTGGTTCCCCTTCGTTGGATGGATACCACTCGTCAGTCCATGACAGCATCTCCGGCCGAGTGACGCAAGGGCGGGCATCCCCGTTTCGACGCTGTGGCTCTCAGCGACGCTGGCGGATGACCGTGACGGCCAGGGCGCCGAGCAGTGCGAGCGCCGCAGCCCCGATGAACCCCAGGGAGAAGCCTGACGTCAGCGCATCGCCGAGTGACACCCCGCCGGCCGAGAGCGACTCGGTGCGCGCGGCGGCGACGGTTGAGAGCACCGCGAGGCCTATGGCCCCACCGATCTGCTGGCTGGTGTTGACCAGGCCGCTCGCGAGACCGGTCTGCGTGTCGCTGACGCCGTTCACAGCCAGCTGGGTGCCGGCGACGAATGCCGCGCCGAGCCCGATCCCGATGACGATCGAAGGGGCGAGGATGCTGCCGACGAACGAGGCGGTGCTCGGGGCGAACGACAGCCAGACGAGACCGCCGGCGAGTACCACGAGTGCTCCGACGAGGGTCGGCCGAACACCGAAGCGTCCGATCAGGCTCGGCGCGACGGCGGCGATGAGTACGAGGGCTCCGGCGAGAGGCAGCTGGCTGAGGCCCGCGGTCAGCGCGTCGTAGCCGAGCACCGACTGCAGGTAGACGGAGAGCGCGAAGAACAGTGCGACCGTTGCGGCTCCGATCGTTGCGATGGCGATGTTGCCGGCGGTGATGGATGCCGTGCGGAAGATCCCGAGAGGAACAAGCGGCGAGGAGGAGCGGGCCTCGATCGCGATGAACGCCGCGATGAGTGCGACGGCCACCGCGAAGAGCCCGAGGCTGATCGGGTGGGCGAAGCCGAGCCGCTCGGCCTGGGTGAATCCGGCGACGAGGGCGACGAGGCCCGCCGTCACGGTGATCGCCCCGGGGATGTCGAGCCGCTGCTTCGAACCGGAGGGGTCTCGGGTCACCAACATGGGGATGGCGACGAGGATCACGACGCCGACCGGGACGTTGACGAAGAACACGGCAGACCAGCCGAACGCCGCGGTGAGCACTCCGCCGAGCAGAACGCCGGCGGCGCTTCCGATACCGGCGACGGCTCCCCAGATGCCGAGTGCCTTCGCACGGTCTCCGGGGGTGCGGAAGAGCTGGGTGAGGAGGGCGAGGGAGGCGGGGGCGAGCAGTGCCGCCGAGGCGCCCTGGATGGCGCGGGCCGTGAGCAGCATCTCTCCGCTGACGGCGAGTCCGGCAGTCGCGGATCCCAGCACGAAGCCGAGGACACCGATCAGGAAGAGCCGGCGGTGACCGAAGCGGTCGGCGAGTCGGCCGCCGAAGAGCAGTAGGCCGCCGAAGGGGAGGACGTACGCGGTGATGACGCCGCTGAGCGCCGCGGTGTTCATGGCGAGCGCCGATCCCACGGAGGGAAGGGCGATGTTCACAATCGACGCGTCGAGCACGACAAGGAACTGCGCCAGGGCGAGCACGACGAGTGCCAACCACCGGCGGGTGCTGCGGACGGGAAGTGGTGCGGCCTGTCGTGCATCCAGTGCTGATGCGGGGGCGAGCATAGTCATGATCGTGCCTTTCTATTTCGAGGGGTGGGAGGTCTAGCGCATGTGAGTGACTGATCAGTCACTGTTCATGATAAAAAAATGAGGAGCGAGATCGGGATCGGTCAGGAAGCCACCGGATGGCGGATTCCCTCGACCAGGATGCGCGCCCACTCGCCGGACTGCGGATCAATGCCCGTCGAGACGATCAGGTGGCAGAGCTGGCCGACGGCGATGAAGTTCTGGATGTCGGAATCGGGTGCACCCGAGCGTCGCTTGGCGAAGATGGTGATGCGTTCGAGGCCGCGGCGCACCGCCTCGGCGATCTCCGGCACGTCTGTCGATGCCTGCGCGTGCACCTGCAGCATCAGCAGCTCGCGGTCCGCGACGAGGTCGGCGTAGCCGCCGCCCATGGCGTCGAGCACGGCGGCGGGCGACTGGTCGGCCGAGGCATCCGCTCCACTCGCGAGAACGGCCTCGGTGAGGGAGTAGCAGTGATCGAGGGCCGCGACGAAGAGGGATTCCTTGCCGGGGAAGAGCTTGAAGACGTAGGCCGGCGAGATCTTCGCGCGGCTGGCGACGGCGGCGATCGGGGTGCCGAGGTAGCCCCGGTGCGAGAATTCGGTCACCGCGGCGGAGATGACGCTCCCGCGTCGTGCCTCGGCGGTGGAGAGGATGGAAGCTCGTGTGGACATGTGAGTGACTGTACACTCACTCTTTCGCGAGGCGCAAGAGTTTCGGGGAAACAGGCCGCATCAGGGGATCAGACCGCGCCGGCGCGCGACGATGACGGCCTCGAAGCGGCTCGCCGCATCCAGCTTCCTCATCGCCGAAGAAAGGTAACTCTTGACCGTGCTCTCGGCCAGCTGAAGCTGGCTGGCGATGAGCGCGTTGCGCTTGCCGAGGGCGACGTTCGCCAGCACATCGAGTTCGCGGGGAGAGAGCTCCGATGCGTTCGGCAGGGTCGAAAGCTGAAGTTCCCGGCCGATCGCTTCGAGCCGCTTCGCGAGGATCGGGTCGGTCACACTTCGGCCGATCTGCCGGAGGTCGGCGTACAGCTCGCGCAGTTCGTCTCGCTCGAGGCGAGCGAGCACCAGCGATTTCCGCTCCCCACCCTCGGTCGCGATGACCGCGAGCCGACGCTCGACCTCGTCGTTCACCGAGTACTCCCAGGCGAGGGCCGTGGCGAGCGCGAGAGAGGTGCGCACGACCGGATCAGCCAACCGGGTCGCGGTTCGATGAGCGCCGTAGATCACCGCTCGCACCGACCCGTCGACGACCACCGGGATGGCGAGGAGCCCCACGATGTCCTCGGCGAGCACCTCGCGGTCGTAGCGGTGGGTGATCGCGGTCGAATTGCGATACTGGGTGGCCGCCACAGGCCTCCGTTCGGCGATGGCCCGGCCACCGAGACCCTCGCTCGGTTCGATGAGCAACCCGTCGAGGGTGTGGCCACGGGTGCCGACGAACGAGGTCAGTGGCGCTCCGTCCCGTGCGACAAGACCACCGAACGCGACGGGAAACCCGGCACGGATGGTCAGTGCCTTCAGAGTCTTCTGCAGCAGCTCGAGATCATGCAATGGTGATTCGCTGACCACGGTGCTACCTCCTTTGGACGGTAGCGGAGCACGTCGACGTGCTCGTAGCCTGCATGGTAGCAGTCCGACACGCCGACCAGCCCAGCGAGCGATCAGCACCGTCTCACTCGGCCATTTCGAAGGAGAAATGCGATGATCACCGACTTCCAACCGTCCAGATTTCGGCACGGCTCGTGAGAAGCCACAACGCCGAGACGCACCATGTCGGCGTCTTCGAGGAGGTATCCGAGCGGGCGACGCTCGACCCGGAAGCATTCTGGCTTGATGCCGCCCAGGCCATCGACTGGGACGTCTACCCGACCGCGGCGCTCGATGACTCCCACGCGCCGCTCTATCGATGGTTCGCGGATGCCAGGCTCAACACCTCCTACAACGCGCTCGATCGTCACGTCGCAGCCGGCCGCGGCGAGACGACGGCGCTGATCTACGACTCCCCGGTCGTTCGAAAGTCCAAGAGCTACACCTACAACCAGCTGCTCGACAAGGTCGAGCGGTGCGCCGGCATGCTCGCCGAGGCGGGTGTCCTTTCCGGTGACCGGGTCGCCATCTATCTTCCGATGATCCCGCAGGCCATCGTCGCGATGCTCGCCTGCGCGAGACTCGGCGCCGTGCATTCGGTCGTGTTCGGAGGCTTCGCCGCCAAAGAACTCGCCGCCCGCCTCGACGATGCCGAGGCGAAGGTCATCATCACCGCATCCGGTGGGATCGAGACGGCACGGGTAGTCGAATACCTCCCCACCATCGTCGAAGCCCTCGCTCTCAGTGCGGGCACGGTCCACACCGTCATCGTCAAGGACCGTCCCGAGGTGCCCGGATCGGCGGGGGAGTATTCCGTCGCCGGAACCGACTGGATCGACTGGCACGAACGGATGCTGATGGCCGACCCACATCCGCCGGTCTCCGTCGCGGCGACCGACCCCCTCTACATCCTCTACACCTCTGGCACGACGGGGTCACCGAAGGGCGTGGTGCGCGACAACGGCGGTCACGCCGTCGCCATGACCTGGTCGATGAAGAACATCTACGACGTGCATCCGGGCGACGTCATGTGGACGGCAAGCGACGTCGGCTGGGTGGTCGGACACTCCTACATCGTCTACGGCCCGCTGCTCGCCGGGGCGACAACGGTGCTCTACGAAGGCAAACCGGTCGGAACCCCGGATGCCGGTGCCTTCTGGCGGGTGGTCTCCGACTACGGCGTGAAGACGCTCTTCACCTCGCCTACGGCGCTCCGAGCCATCCGCAAGGCCGACCCGCACGCGCTGCTCGCCAAGAACTACGATCTCTCGAGCCTCGACGCGCTCTTCGTCGCGGGGGAGCGACTCGATCCCGACACCTGGAACTGGGCAACCGCCCTGCTCGAGAAACCCGTCATCGATCACTGGTGGCAGACCGAGACGGGATGGGCGATCTGCTCGAGCCCGCATGGCATCGAGCGCCTCCCGCTTCGGGCAGGGTCACCGTCGTTCCCCTCCCCGGGGTTCCGCGTCGAGATCTTCGACGACAGCGGCGCCGCGCTCGGCATGCTGGAGGAGGGCCACATCGTGATCCGGCTGCCGCTTCCGCCCGGCACCCTCCCCACCCTGTGGCGCGGCGACCAGAGGTACATCGACAGCTACCTCACCGCGTTTCCGGGGTACTACCTCACGGGGGATTCCGGATACTTCGACCGCGACGGCTACCTCTTCGTGATGGGTCGCACCGATGACATCATCAATGTCGCCGGCCACCGCCTCTCCACGGGGTCGATGGAGGAGGTGCTCGCACAGCATCCCTCCGTCGCCGAGTGCGCGGTCATCGGCATCCACGATCCGATCAAGGGCGAGAAGCCGGCCGGATACGTCGTTCTCAAGAGCGGGGTCGAGATCGAGGACGCCGTGCTCGCCGCCGAGCTCATCGCCATGATGCGCGAGCAGATCGGTGCCGTCGCGGCGTTCAAAGACGTGACGGTCGTCTCGGCGCTCCCGAAGACGCGGTCGGGAAAGATTCTGCGCAAAACCATGCGCCAGATCATCAACGGGGACGACTACGTCGTGCCCCCGACGATCGAGAATACGGAGGCCATCGCGGTGATCATCGCGACGGTCTCCCGGTAGTCAGCCTCATCATCCACCAGCACACGAAGGAGTGTCACCCATGAGCGTCACCATCGAAACACAAACGCAACCCCATTCCCCGCCCGCACTTGCACCGCCGGCGTCGGTCATCGCTGATCCGGCCGCCCTCGGACTCGGGGCGTTCGCACTGACGACGTTCCTGCTGAGCCTCGCGAACTCCGGACTCCTCCCCGGGGCCGGGGCCGCCGTACTCGGGATCGCGCTCTTCTACGGCGGGATCGCGCAGGTCGCGGCCGGCCTCTGGGAATTCGCGAAGGGCAACACCTTCGGCGCGACCGCGTTCGTCTCCTACGGTGCGTTCTGGCTCTCCTTCTGGTGGCTGGAAACCAACCCGGCGGTGGCGAAGGAGGCCGGAGCCGCGGGAGTGGGCGCATTCCTCCTGGCGTGGACCATCTTCACCCTCTTCATGACGGTGGCCGCCATCAAGACGAACGGCGCGCTGCTGGCGGTCTTCGTCGTGCTCACGCTGACGTTCGCGGCTCTCGCCATCGGAGAGTTCAGCGGCCAGGTCGGGATCACCCGTCTCGCCGGGTGGCTCGGCCTGCTCACCGCGGTGCTCGCCTGGTACAGCGCGGCGGCCGTCGTCATCAATGCGACGTGGAAGCGCGCGGTGCTGCCGGTCTGGCCTCGCTAGCACCGGTTCCACTTCATCCGCGCCATCATTGATGGCTTCCGTGGACGTTGCGCCTTCCACATCGTCCCCAACGTCCACGGAAGCCCACACTGTTCCGTCCCGCCAGCCTCGATTCAGGCGTTGCGGATGCCGCGGAACTCCGAATCGTGCCAGATGAGCGGCGCGATGCCCGGGGTACCCTCCGGTAGCCGGCGGGCACATGCCGTCGCATCAATGATGGCTTCCGTTGTAGTGGGGCCGCATGTTGCGGCCCCAACGTCCACGGAAGTCCACACTGTTGGCTGACAGGCTCCGCGAGCGCTAGGTCCCGTGCGTGATCAGCACCGGGCAGGAGGCGTGAGCCGCGCATTCGGCGCTCACCGAGCCGAGGAGCAGTCCCGAGAGACCCCCGTGTCCGCGACTTCCCACGATCAACATCGAGGAGGTCTTGCTGTCCTCGATGAGCACGCGCGCGGCGTCCCCTTCGATCGCACCGGCGGAATACCAGTCTGGCGGCTCGCCCTCGAAGAGCTTCCGGCCAACCGAACCGGCCGACTGTTGCGCCGTGTTCTCCTGCGACCATCCGCTCAGGGGGAATCCGCCGATCGACATCGGTGGTTCCCAGGCGACGACGAGGTGCAGGTCCGCGTCCATCAGCGGAGCGAGGTGCACGGCGTAGCGCGCCGCTGCGTTCGCGGGGGCCGAGCCGTCGTAGCCGACGACGATGCCATCGCGACGAACGTCCTGTGGATGAGACGACAGCCCTGTGGTCATGCCTGCAGTCTCGCAACCGAGCGGCATCCGGAACAGGGCCGAAGGTCACGTCTCCCGCGTCTGGCGCTCTGCAGTCTGCTCGCGGGGGTGAAGGGCGCGGAGTGCGTTCAGGATGGTCGCCAGATCGACGACCTCCTGAATCCCGGCGCCGACGACCGTGGGAATCACTCCGAAAGCGGCGATGAGCATCAGTCCGACGCTCAGCCCCATGCCGAGCCAGATGCTCTGCAGGGCGATGCGCACGGTGTCCTGGCCGATCTCGACGGCGCGAACGACGAGTGAGATGTCGTCGACGAGGATCACCGCCGATGCGGACTCGCTCGCCGCCGTCGCCCCGCGTGCTCCCATGGCGATGCCGACATCCGCCGAGGCGAGCACCGGGGCGTCGTTGACGCCGTCACCGACCATCAGCACCGGGCGCTCGCGGAGTGACTTCACGGCGTTCACCTTGTCGGCGGGCAGGCAGTCGGCCTGCACGGTGGAGATCCCCACGGCACGAGCCACCTCCTCTGCCGTCACCCGCGCGTCGCCGGACAGCATGACGATATCTCTCACGCCGCGACTCCGGAGGGCACCGATCGTGTCGCGCGCATTCGCCCTGACCGGATCCGTCGCGATGATGCTGCCGGCGAACAGTCGGTCGACCGCGACGTAGATGGCAAGCTCGTTTCCGGTCAGGGCGGTTGCGATGGCCTCCGGCGCGAGGCCCCTGATGAACGACAGCGTTCCGACCGCGACGTCGTGTTCACTGAGAGTGGCGGCCACCCCCTGCGCATCGACTTCGCTCGATCTCGAGACGTCGACGAGTGCGAGGCCGCGCTGGCGTGCGGCGGCGACGATGGAGGCCGCGAGCACGTGGGACGACAGCGTCTCCGCCGACGCGACGAGGGCGAGCAACTCGCTCTCGTCGAACGGTGGCATGGCATTGATCCTCGTGATGGTCGGTGTACCGGAGGTCAGCGTTCCGGTCTTGTCGAAGACCGCGCTGCGGGCCCGTGCCAGCAACTCGAGCACACCTCCGCCCTTGACGATGATCCCGTGGCGGGCCGCGCGGCTCATGCCGCCCATGAAGGCTACGGGGGCCGCGAGCACGAGTGGGCACGGGGTCGCGAGCACCAGAACCTCGGCGAAGCGCACCGGATCTCCGGAGAGGAACCACGCCACTCCGCCGATGACCAGTGAGATCCCCGTGAACGGAATCGCGTAACGATCGGCAAGGCGTACCACCGGTGCCCGATTGGCGGCGGCTTGTCTGACGAGGGCGACGATGCCCTGATACTGGCTGTCGCCGGCGGATGCTGTCGCGGTGAAGGTCGCCGCGAGGGTGCCGTTGATCGACCCGCTCAACACCTCTTCGCCGGCCACCCGGCTCTTCGGCATGCTCTCTCCCGTGAGCGACGACTCGTCGAATACCGCGGTCGGGGTGAGGAGCATCCCATCGACCGGCACGACCTCGCCGGAACGCACGAGCACGACGTCGCCGACACGCACGTCTGCGGCCGCGACATCCTCGAACGTGCTCGACCCGGCGACGCTGCGATGGGCGGTCTGCGGCTCACGGCTGAGGAGGGCACTCAGCTCCCGCTGGGCGCGACCGGTGGCGAAGTCTTCCAGCGCCTTCCCGCCCGCGACCATGAGCACGATGATCATGCTCGCAGCGACTTCTCCCACCGCGACGGTGGCGACGATGGCGACGATGGCGAGGATGTCGATGCCGAAGATCCGCCGGCGCAGTTGCCGGACCATCCGCACGGCCTCGATGCCCGCCACCCCGAGCGCGAAGGCGCTGAAACCCCAGCGGACGACGGCCTCGAATCCGGCCATCCAGGCGAGCGCGCCGAGGATGCCGACCAGGATCGTGCACGACACGATCGGATACCGGAGGAGCACGGGGCGCTGCGGCGCGTCGGAGGTCATCCCGGCTGATTCACGACGCGCGCCACGGGTGTTCGTCGTCACCGGCCACTACCAATCGCGCTCACGGCCCCGCAGGTCAGGGCAGTTAAAGCGTGCTCGGTCGCTGCGGCGCGAGAAAGTGCCGAAGGTCCCGCGGGTCTACTCGTGAATGACCTGTTTCGACGGGATCAGGCTGATCGAGTTCGCGGTCACGCCGACGAGGCCGAGGGTCGGTCGCAGCAGGGTCGGCGGCAACTCCTGCGCGGTCGGCGGGGTCGCAGCCCCGAGCGTGAGCGCGGTGCCGTCGAGCAGCGACGCCGAGATCGAGTCGAGGTAGACCTGCACGTTGCCGCGCAGCTCCATCCGTCCGGAGTTGGTGACGAGCGACGGACCGGTCGCGCGGCGCACATCGAGCAGGAAGTCCGTGATGACGATGTCGTCCGCCACGAGCTTGATCACGGGTGTTCGCGTCCCGTCGGCGAGGCGCACCGTCACGAATCCGATGGAGCGGAGCCCGGAGAACGAGATGGATGACCCCCCGAGTTGCGCCGCCGGAAGTGTGAACGTCGGCGCATTCGGGTCGTCGACGGCGATCAGCGGAACGCCGGATGCCGCGGGAGGGGGAGTCGACCCGGGCAGCGCGAGGACTGGAGGAAGAACCGGCGGCAGGGCCGGCAACCCCGGCAGTCCCGGCGTGGGCGTCGGGGCGGGTGTCGGCGCCGGTGCCGGCGCGCCGCAGCTCATCAGGATCGGCAGACAGAGCGCCTGCCGCGCATCCGGAACTCGGGCCGCGCCGATGCCGCCCGTCGCGACGACGAGGCAGAGGGCGATCCCCAAAGTCCCGGTTGCGCGGGGACGTAGTCGCCGCACAACCGGACCCTCCTCCACGGGGGTCGCAGCGTTACGTGACCGCGCCACCGTGAACCGATTGATCTTCTGCGCGCCGGTCAGGACCGGCGCGACACTAAAGGGAGGTGCTCCGCGCGCGCTTCGCCAGTCGGTTCGGCGATCCTGCGCGGCATCCATGACACCACGAGGATTCCGCCGACCGAGCCGAGCAGCATCCCGAGGAAGAATCCCCCCAGATTGACGCCGATGAGCGAGTAGACCGAGACGACGAGCGAGATGACCCCGTAGAAGATCCGGTGCACGGGCATCGCGATCACCAGCACACCGAGCAGCACCATCAGCACCGGGATGATGGTGGCCTGAAGTCCCTCGATGCCGACCTGCACGTGGATCTTGCCGACATCGAGCTGTCCGGAGAAGAACATCTCGACGCCCGCGAGAATGGTGAGCACCGCGCCGACGAAGGGACGACGTCGTCGCCAGGCGCGGAATCCCGAAGCGCTCCTCGTTCCCATATTAGAAGCATCCCTTCGAGCCGTCGGTCAGCTGCAGATGCATTCCGGTGAGGGTGAAGACGGAGGCCTGGGTCGACCACGCGGTCTGCTGCAGGCCGACGATCTTCAGCGCGTCGGCATCCTGTGCGAAGTCGCCGGCCGTGCCCTTCGGTCCGGTGTTGACGGTGGATGCGTCGACCCCGATGCGGATGTTGTTGAACGTCGAGTCGCCCTTGAGGTCGGTCATGCCGATCTGGAGGTCGCTCGCGGCGGCGGGCTTGCCGCCACCCCCGGCGGTGATCAGCAGCCCGACCTTGCCGAGCGGGGTGTCGGTGATGACCGACTGGCAGAGGTCGGCGAGGGTCGCGGATTTGATGTTGGCGATGGCCACCTGGTGGGGCTTGCCCGCCGTGTCGTTGGTGACGCCGGCGTACTGCGAGAATCCGGTCCCGTCGAGCTGGGACGCACTGATCTGGAACTGGCTGCCCGACACGGCGAATGAGACGGGCACGGCGCCCTGGGCCACCCCTCCCATCAGCAGAGTCGCGACGACCGCGACCGGAACGGCGGCGAGCACGATGCGACCGGAGTGGGACGAGGTGAGCTTTCTGATGGTCATCTTCGTGGCGTTCATAGATCCTCCTTGATCTCTGACCAGCGGGGGAGAGCTGGTCGTGAGAAAGCCGTGGCTCTCACTAAGAGAGAGCGGCCGGGAGCGAACTATGACGCGAGATCGAGAAGTTTTTTGACGAAAGTCGACTAAGGCTCAGGGCCCGCCGAGCCAGTGGTCGATGCGGTGGTGATCGGGCGTGAAGCCGTTCGCGACTCCCCACAAGACAGCCTGCGTGCGGGAGGTCACCCTGATCTTGCGGTAGATCGAGCGGATGTACGACTTGACGGTGTTCGGGCTGAGGTAGGTGAGCGCGGCGACCTCCGCGTTGTTCTTCCCCTGCGTGATCAGGGCGAGGATCTCGGATTCCCGATCGGTGATCCCCTCGCGGCGCCCAGGCCAGTCGAGGGCGAATGCGCTGGTGACGCGCCTCGGTGGCTGGCTGACGACCGTGTTGCCGGCGTGAACCTCTTCGAGAGCGGCGACGAGGTCGCGCGCCGGCAGCGTCTTCGACAGGTAGCCGTGAACGCCCTGATCGCGGGCGCTCTGCACGAGATCGGGGTGGAAGTTCCAGGTGTAGACGACGACGCGGCTGGCTCGCGGATTTCTCACCAGCGCCGAGATCTCTTCGTGATCGGATTCCGGCTGGGCGAAAGAGTCGTACAGCACGATGTCGGTAAAGTCGTTGAGCGCGGCGTTCGAATCGATTTCCGTCACGACGATCCGATCGCGGTAGCTGTCGAACATGTGCGCGAGTCCGGTGAGTACGACGTCGTAGTCGTCGACGAGAGTCACGGTGACCGGTCGGGTGAGAGTCGTCGAGGGCATCCACTCAATTTACACCCCAAGGGGTGTACCTGCTCACCCGGCGGGGTGCTTGGCTGGGACCTATCGTTCAGAAGGACGACGTGATCGCACGTGTTTCGCGTGCTTACCCTGAAAGCAGACATCATGCTCGGACTCATCGTCAGCATCATCATCATCGGCCTGATCGCCGGAGCCGTGGCACGACTCCTCGTGCCCGGACGCCAGAACATCTCGATTCCGATGACGATCCTCCTTGGCATCGTCGGCTCCTTCGTCGGCGGGTTCCTCGGATTCTTCCTCTTCCACGCCGACCCCGCGGGCGGCTTCTTCCAGCCGGCCGGCATCATCGGCTCCATCATCGGGGCGGTCATCGTGCTGCTCATCTGGACCCGCGTCGGAAGCCGTCGCACCTCGCGTCGCTGAGGTATGGGCATTCACGCCGAATAGAGAATGCCGAATAGAGAATGATGGGGGCCCGCAGGAAATGCTGCGGGCCCCCTCGTTGTTATGAACAGAGAACGCTTTTTAGCGAAGGAGACACTGATGACCGAGCAGACCGCGGCAGCACGCACCGAGACGGCGATCCTCGCCGGTGGATGTTTCTGGGGAGCACAGCAATTGCTCCGCCGGCGTCCGGGGGTCATCTCGACGCGCGTCGGATATTCCGGTGGATCCGTGGAGAATGCGACCTACCGTAATCACGCGGGACACGCGGAGGCCGTCGAGATCGTCTTCGATCCGAGCCTGATCTCGTACCGCGATCTCCTCGAGTTCTTCTTCCAGATCCACGATCCGTCGACGAAGGATCGCCAGGGAAACGATGTGGGTTCGAGCTATCGTTCGGCGATCTTCTATGCCGACGACGAGCAGAAGCGCGTCGCACTCGAGACCATCGCCGATGTCGACGCATCCGGGATCTGGCCGGGGAAGGTCGTCACCGAGGTCACCGCGGCCGGGGCTTTCTGGCAGGCCGAGGAGGAGCACCAGGACTACCTGGAAAAAGACCCGTACGGCTACACCTGCCACTTCGTCCGCCCCGGATGGAAGCTGCCGCACCGAGAAGACGCCTCCGTCTAGCTGGACCCGCCTCCGAGAACGCCCCCGCACTTCTGAAAACGCAGGAGATACTCCTCAGATCGAGCAAATCGTGCTTCCCTTGCTCGAAATCCCTCGAATCTCCTGCGTTTTCGTTCGGGCGGCCGAACCCGGACACCACAGGGTTACGATGGAATTCAGAGCGAGTGGAGGCGGGCTTGATGACCATGACTTCGTCGCAGACAGTTGCCCAGCCCCTGACGCACTCTGAGATCCTGGCCATTCGCGAGGACTTCCCCATCCTGTCGACAACGGTCAACGCACATCCGCTCGTCTATTTGGACTCCGGCGCCACGAGCCAGAAGCCGCGTGCCGTGCTGGATGCCGAACGCACCTTCCTCGAGACGGAGAACTCCGCCGTCCACCGCGGCGCCCACACGCTGGCCGCCCTCGCGACCGAGACCTTCGAGAATGCGCGCGCGACGGTTGCGCGTTTCATCAACGCCGCCGACGACGAGATCGTCTGGACGTCCAACGCGACCGAGGGGCTCAACCTCATCGCGTACGCGTTCTCGAATGCGAGCGTCGGTCGCGGCGGGATCGAAGCGAAGCGGTTCGCGCTTTCACCAGGAGACGAGATCCTCGTCACCGAGATGGAGCATCACGCGAACCTCATCCCGTGGCAGGAACTCGCCGCGCGAACGGGGGCGACGCTGCGCTTCGTCCCGATCGACGACGGGGGATCCCTCCGTCTCGAATCGCTCGACGAGCTCGTCAACGCGCGCACCAGGATCGTCGCCTTCACTCACGTGTCCAACGTGCTCGGGGTGATCAATCCGGTCGAACTGCTCGTGGCACGGGCGCGAGCGGTCGGCGCGCTCGTCGTGCTCGACGCCTGTCAGTCCGCTCCGCACTTTGCTCTGGACGTCGCCGCCCTCGACGTCGACTTCGCAGTGTTCTCGGGGCACAAGATGCTCGGCCCGACCGGGGTCGGGGTGCTCTACGGGCGCAGTGAGCTGCTGAATGCGATGCCACCATTCCTCACCGGCGGATCGATGATCACGACGGTGACCATGGAATCCGCGGAGTTCCTGCCCGCGCCGCAGCGATTCGAGGCCGGCACCCAGCGGGTCTCGCAGGCCATCGGGCTCGCGGCCGCGATCGACTATCTCGACGCTGTGGGAATGGATCGGATCGCCGCCCACGAATCAGCACTCGGTGCGAAGCTCGCCGACGGCCTGCGGGCGATTCCGGGTGTGCGGGTGCTCGGCCCCGGCCCCGGCGAGGCCCGGGTGGGACTCGCAAGCTTCGACGTCGCCGGCATCCACTCGCACGATGTCGGCCAGTTCCTCGACGACCGCGGTATCGCCGTGCGGGTCGGACACCACTGCACTCAACCACTGCACCGCCGTCTCGGCGTCGTGTCGACCACCCGCGCGAGCGCGTACCTCTACACGACCGACGACGAGGTCGACGAGTTGCTCGCCGGTGTCGCCGACGTGTCGGCATTCTTCGGAGCGGCCAGACGAGGGGCCCGAGATGAGCGGCCAGCTGAGAGACCCGAGATGAGAGGCACCCTGTGACTTCGGCGGAATTGAACGGCCTGTACCAGCAGATGATCCTCGACCACGCTCGCACCCCCTATGGCTTCGGCCTGACCGAGGGTGCCATCTCGCGCTCCCACCAGGTCAATCCGACCTGCGGTGACGAGATCACGCTCGAACTCCATCTCGAGCCGGGAACGGATGTCGTCTCCTCGGTGCGCTGGGAAGGTCACGGCTGCGCGATCTCGCAGGCATCCGCGAGCCTGTTCGCCGACCTCGTCGACGGTCTTCCGATGCCGGAGATCTCGACCCGGATCGATTCCTTCCGCGAGGTGATGCGCTCGCGGGGAACCATCGATCCCGATGAGCGACTGCTCGGGGATGCCGTGGTGCTCGCCGGGGCATCCAGATACGTCGCGCGGGTCAAGTGCGCGATGCTCGCCTGGGTGGCGGCGGAACACGCGATTTCGCTGGCGAAGGCGGCCTAGGGGTTTCCGACAGCGGAAGCCTCGGTCAGGCTCGCAGGGCGATCGGGACTATTCCCGGATACGCCCAGTCCACCTTGAGCGGCCCGATTCCGGCGCTCTCGGGAACTGCCGCGTTGATCTCCTCTTTCAGTGCGCCACGGAAAGCGATCGCGGCGGCCTCATTCTTCGCGACAGCCTGGATCCGGAGTTCGTGCGGGTTGTCTTCGAGTAGCACCGAACCGACCCCCGGCATCCAGACGATCGCCTGGTTGCCATCGAGTTGCACGGAGTCGAAGCGGCCGAGTCGATGACGTACAAGATGGAGCCAGAGCATGGAATCCGTCGGACGGACAGTCAGGGTGATCACGATCATGGTCGGCATCCTCTTTGTCGTATGGACTCACCGGGCGATGGGCTCGCTTGGTCTTCGTAGCCGACTCGCCAGCCGGTTGCCCGCACGTGACCGGAATCGAAAGGACGCCGAACACCGGGCCAGCGCAGAGGTTTCGCATAGCTTCCCTTTACACGGCCGACCTATCGTTCAAGAATGCGTGGACGAACGGGGCGAACGGGACGACTGCGACGAATGGTCGCGGTTGCGGCGACGGCGACTGCGGCAGTGGTGACCCTCGCCGCGGGATCCGCCTCTGCCGCCGCATTTCCGGTCATCGTGCCGCACACGATCAACGCGTCGTCGCAGGGGCAGTTCGTGGTGGGGATCGGTGATTCGATCCTGGAGGGCCACGGTCTCTCTCCCGACCAGTCGTGGCTCGCCCTGCTTGCCGAGCGGCAGGGCTGGAAGCTCACCAATCTCGCGAGCGACGGCTCGGGTTTCGTCACGGAGGGGGACAATTCGGATACCTTCGCCGACCAGGCCGAGGCGGCGATCGACCTGAAACCCGACATGATCGTGATCTCCGGCAGCAGCAATGATCTCGGGTCCGACGATGCGGCGATCGCGAGTGCCACACGCGCAACGATCGACAAACTGGCCGCCGCTCTTCCCGCAACGAAGATCGTGACCGTGAGTGCGGTTTGGGGTGACACGACGCTGCCGTCCCAGCTCGACTCGATCACGGCGGATGTCGCGACCGCCGCCGCCGGGGTCGGGGCGAGTTATCTCGACATCGGCCAGCCGCTCGCGGGGCGTCCGGCGCTCATGCAGGCCGACGACGTGCACCCGACCGCCAGGGGCCAGCGCGTTCTCGCGGCAGCTGTCGGCAGGGCGATGCGTTCCGATCGCGTAACCGGGTGACGCGGCGGCTCAGCGGGTGAGGAGTCCCGCGCGTTCCGGATGCTCGTCGAACCACTGGCCGACGTACCAGCACATCGGTACGACGCGGAGGGAGGTGGATGTCTCGACGTCATCCATCGCGAAGGTGACGACCTCGCCGGCCCGCCCCTTTCCGCGCTCTTTCGGCTGCGTGTAGGTGCGGGTGAACGAGATGGCGTCGCCGCTGATCAGGTAGTCGGCGACGGCGGTGAGGTTGCCGTCGATCGTGAGGGTGTAGCGGCGGGCATCGGGCTCGTGAGCAAGAACGTGTGCCATAGGAGAACGCTACGCCGGAGGCGAGGCCGAACGAGACTAGATCTTGAGGCGGACGAAGAGCGGGGAGCCCCAGAATCCGGTCACGTGTTCGACGTACCGGCCCCAGGTCGGCGAGTTGTACATTCCGCCGGCCCCGTCGTAGATGCCGACGTGACGGTGCGGCCACCAGACGAGGTCGCCGGCGACCGCCTGGGACTGATCGATGACGACTCCGAGTGCCGCCTGGTGATCGGCGCCGCGGGGAAGCTTGATGCCGAGCCCGGCGAACACGTACTGCGTGAATCCGTCGCAGGAGAAGCTCGTGGTCGGGCTGTTGCCGGTGCCGTAGGGGACCACCCCGACGAACTGGGCACCATAGGCGAGGATCGCCGCTCCGCTGTAGGCCTGGCCGGGCGGTGTCGCACCGACGAACTTGTTGACGAGCGAAGCCGTCTTCACGAAGATCGTCGGCGGAGCTGCTACCGGAGCAGGCTTCGTCACGGTGTAGGCGTCGCGCGCACTGGCTACGACATCCACCGAGGTGGCCACCGAAACCGTCTGCGCAGCCACCGGACGGGCCTGTACGGCCCCTTGGGGTCCCAGGTCTGCGTAGGCGGGGATGGCCGCGGTTGCGATGATTCCACACGCAACCACGATGGCCCCCAGCTTTGCCACGGCGGTAGTCATCCGACCAGCCTAGGGCAAGGTGTCAAATCGGTAACGGTTCGGGCCAAAATAAAAAATGTTTCCCGACACGCCGAAAACACTAGATGTAGTGGAATGACAGGAGTGTCATTCCGGTTATATAGTGGGGACCCACGACGACGGATGCCGAACGGCAGATGGCGTGGGGGCAATTTTTTACACCAACGCTTTTCAATCACAACGCTTTTCAATGACAACGCTTTTCAATGACAACGAGGAGGTCCGCACATGGACAACGACAACAACTTCGTCGGCGGCTACGCAGTACCCGTAGACCCGATGGACGACCTGCAGTGCGACAGCTGCCAGTAGGCAGCTGCCACCACACAACGGTGTAATTCAGCCCCGGCGCCAGTGATGGCGACCGGGGCTGTTTTGGTTAGGATTTGCGGGTGCCAGTAAACCCAGCGCTGCAGGGGCGTGTCTTTCCGCCGACAGCGCCCTATCTCGTCGCGCGGGAGAAGATTCGCGAGTTCGCCCGTGCCGTGTTCTCCGACAGTCCTCTCTCGCTGGATGTCTCGGCCGCACGCGCGGCGGGCTACGACGATCTCGTCGCCTCGCCGACCTTCGCGGTCGTCGTACAGGAGTCGACGCTCGCGCAATTGCTCGCCGAGCCCGACGCCGGCATCGATTTCTCCCGCGTCGTCCACGGCGACCAGCGCTTCTCCTTCAGCCGACCCATCGTGGCGGGCGACGAACTCGTGGCCACCCTCACGATCGCCGGCGTCAAGTCGCTCGGTGGTCATTCGATGGTGACGGCTCAGTCGGACATCACCGACGCGAGCGGCGAACACGTGGTCACCGCCACGTCGACGCTGGTGGTGCGGGGCGACGAATGACCGCCCTCAGCATCGGCGATGTCATCGCCGAGCGCACCTTCGTCCTGACGCGCGATTCTCTCGTGCGCTACGCCGGGGCATCCGGGGATTTCAATCCGATCCACTACCGCGATGACATCGCCCGCTCGGTGGGACTCTCCGGCGTACTCGCCCACGGGATGCTCACCATGGGCTTCGCCGTGCAGCCCGTCGTCGACTGGATCGGTGACCCGGCGCGCGTGCTCGACTACCAGGTGCGCTTCACCCGTCCGGTTCCGGTGGACGCGACGGATGGCGCGACGGTCGCCGTCGTGGCGAAGATCGGCGCGCTGGAATCAGGCGAAGTGGGGCCGGATCAAGACGGGCCGGATCAAGACGGCCCAGATCAAGTGGGCCCGGATATCGCCCGCATCGACCTGACGGTCACCTTCGACGGCTCGACGGTGCTCGGCAAGGCCCAAGTGCGGGTTCGTCTCGGCTGATGGACCCTTCCGACCTGACGACCCTCTCCGGACTGACGACCAACTCCGACCTGACGACCAACTCCGACCTGCCGACCCTCTCCGACCTGACGACGCTGCGGGTCGGCGGACCCGCTGCACGACTGCTGTCTCCGACGACCGTCGAGGAGCTCGTCTCGGCGACCCTCGCAGTCTGGGATTCCGGCGAGGAGTGGCTCGTGCTCGGCGGCGGCTCGAATGTGGTCGTCGACGATGACGGATTCGATGGCAGCGTCATCCGCACGCTCACCCGGGGAATCGAGCTGAGCCGGGAATCACAGACGAGCACCTCGGATGACGCGGGCCGGGTACTCGTCAACGTGCAGGCCGGCGAACCCTGGGACGCCCTCGTCGCGTCCACCGTCGAGCGTGGACTGGCCGGGATCGAGGCGCTGTCCGGAATCCCGGGGTCGTCGGGCGCAGCGCCCATCCAGAACATCGGAGCGTACGGCCAGGAGCTCGGCGACACGCTCGTCGCCCTCGACTTCGTCGATCATGCCACCGGGGAGCGAACCCGGTTGCGCGCCGACGAGCTCGAGCTCGGGTACCGCACCTCCGCGCTCAAGGCGGGTCGGCGGGGACTCGTCGTCGCTATCGAACTGCGGCTGACAGACGGCGGTGGGCTGAGCGATCCGATCCGTTATCCGCAACTCGCGACGGCCCTCGGTGTTCCGCTCGGTGAACGGCTTCCGCTCGGCACGGTTCGTGATGCCGTGCTGGCGCTTCGGGCCGCGAAGGGGATGCTGCTCGACGCGAAAGACCCCGACTCGGTCAGTGCCGGCTCCTTCTTCACCAACCCGATCGTGAGCGACTCGTTCGCGAGGGGCCTTCCGAAGGATGCGCCGCGGTGGCCCGTCGACGACCAGCCTGTCGCCGAGCCCATCGTGCTGCCGCTCGACGCCGACATCCCGCAGCGCGAATTTCCGACCGCCGAAGCGGTGAAGCTGAGCGCCGCCTGGCTCATCGAGAACTCGGGAATCACCCGCGGGTTCCGGCTTCCCGGTTCCCGCGCGGCGATCTCGAGCAAGCACAGCCTCGCCATCGTGAATACCGGCGGGGCGACGAGCGCGCAGATCGCCGAACTGGCGCGCTACATCCAGACGAGGGTGCTGACCGAGTTCGGCGTGATCCTGCAGCCGGAACCGGTGTTCGTCGGCAGCGCGCTCTGAGACGGCAGTGCGCTCTGAGACGGCACTGCGCTCTGAGACGGCACGCGCTCTGAGACCGGGCCACCGGAAAGTCAGCGCGGCAGGATCCCGAGTTCCATCGCGAGGGTGACGGCGCGGGTGCGATCGTTGACGCCCAGCTTCTCGAAGGTGTGCAGCAGGTGGGTCTTCACGGTGGCCTCGCTGACGAACAGCGACCGCGCGATCGTCGGGTTGCTCTGGCCCTTGGCGACGAGCGCGAGCACCTGCTTCTCCCGTTCGCTCAGCGAGATCGTGGCCGGGCGCGCGACCCTTCTCACCAGCAGCGCCGCGATGGACGGGGCGAGCGCGACCTCCCCGCGGGCGACCGACCGGATGCCGGCCAGGATCTCCTCCTGTGGAGCCGCCTTCAGCAGATACCCGCTCGCCCCGGCCTCGATCGCGGCCAGGATCGACTCGTCGCTCTCATAGGTCGTGAGCACGATGATCCGGATGCCCGGCTCGGCGGCGAGGATGGCGGCGGTCGCCGCCGCGCCGTCCAGCGAAGAGGCCGCGGGGTTCGGCGCCGGGTTCGGTGTGCTGGTGGGCACAGGCATCCGCAGATCCATCATCACCAGATCGGGCTTCAGCGAGAGTGCAAGCGCGACGGCCTCGCGGCCGGTGGATGCCTCGCCGACGACCTCGACATCCGGGGCCGTCTGCAGCAGGGCGACGATGCCGCTCCGCACGATCGGATGGTCGTCGGCGACGAGGATCCTGATCACGGTGCCGGCCTGATCATGCTGCGATCCTGATCACGCCGCGACCAGCGGAAGAGTTACGAGCACGGTCGTGCCCGCGCCCGGATGCGTCTCGAGCGACAGGTTGCCGTTCACGAGGGCGAGCCGATCGCGCATGCCGGCGAGGCCGAATCCTGGCTGGTGAGGCGACTGGGTGAAGCCGACCCCGTCATCCCGCACGAGCAGTGTGACGATGTCGCCAGACGTTCGCAGCACGATGTGGACCTCCCGCGCGCCGGAGTGTTTGCGAACATTCGCGAGCGTCTCCTGCGCCGATCGCAGCAGCACGACCTCCGTGTCACGATCGAGCTCGAGAGAGGCGGGCGCTGAGACGAGGATCCGGATGCCCGTCTCCCGTTCGAAGCGCGCCCCCAGCCGTTCGAGGGCGGCCACGATCCCGCCGCCGAGCTCGACGGGTGCGCTCGCGGCGACAAGCGAGCGGGTCTCGACCAGGGCATCCCTCGCGCTCTCCTCGATCATCCCGAGAGTCAGTCCGAGCTGGTTGCGGACGGCGGGGTTGTCGCCGGCGACCAGCTCACGCTGGCCTCGCTGCGACAGCATCACGAGGCCGGTAAGACTCTGCGCGATGGTGTCGTGCAGCTCGCGGGCGAGCCGCTCCCGCTCGCTCGTCACGCCGCTGTCGCGATTGGCCAGAGCCAGGGCCTCCTGCGTCGCGGTGAGCTCGTCCAACAACCGCTGGCGCTGCTGGCTGAGGTCGGAGATACGCGTGATCCAGAGCCCGAGGGCGAGGCTGCCGATCAGCGAGATCGCTTCGATGACGAAAGTCTGGATGACATTGTCGGGCGAGGTGCCGAGGCAGACGAGGAAGCCGATGCTGACGGCGATCGCGAGCAGGAAGTTCGAGATGATGGCCCTGCGCGTCGACTCGAGCAGAATCCAGAGCAGTGGGAAGGCGATCGCCTGCACGACCGCGGTGTTCGGAGACCCGGCGACCATCGCACCGGAGCCGACCACGAGGATCGCCGCGAAGACGGGGGAGTCCTTGCCGTCGCGGAGCGCCGTCCGGCCGATCGTGGAATAGGCGATGGACACGAGGGCGATCGTGACGAGCGAGACGACCCGCTGGCCGGCGCTCGGTGAGTAGCCGAACACGGCGAGGGCGGCGACGACCAGCATCGTCGTACCGAAGAAGACGTGCCACCACCTGTTCCCGGTCATGGTGCCAGCTTGCCACTGCGTGACGGACATGCGACCACTCAGCTGTCCTTGCGGATCCAGCGGAACGTGAGCCGAGCCGCGATCAGACCGCCGACCAGCCAGATGGCCAGCACGAGCGCGATGGTGCCGAGATTCCACGTCGATCCCTGCTCGACCTTCGAGAAGGTGTCGGGGAGGAAGACGTAGCGCATGCCCTGCGCCATCCATTTGAGGGGGAAGACCGACGCGATGTTCTGCAGCCAGGTCGGCAGCAGCGAGAACTGCAGGTAGACACCGCTGATGAACTGGAGCACCAGCACGATCGGGATGATGACGGCCGTCGCGCTCTTGCCGGTGCGGGGAACCCGCGACAGCGCTATCCCGAGCACGGCAGACGTCGTGATGCCGAGCAGATAGACCCAGGCGAGCGTTCCCCACTTGGCTGCCTCGGTCGGAAGGGCGACCCCGAAAGCGAAGTGGGCGATCAGGATGAGCAGCGCGATCTGCAGCAGGGAGGTGACGAGCACCTGCCCGAACTTGCCGATGAAGTACGAGACGACGGGCAGAGGGGTTCCGCCGAGACGCTTGAGGGTACCGTCGCTCCTTTCCATGGCGATGTCGACGGCGAGATTCTGGATGCCGCTCAGCAGGATGCCGGCCGCGATCATGCCGGGCAGATAGAACGCCGCCGCCGTGATGCCGCCGGAGCCGTCCGGATTTGTGCCGTACTTTCCGGCCGAGCTGAACGCGACCGAGAAGATCGAGAGCATCACGATCGGGAAGAGGAAGGTGAAGAAGATCGTGTCTCCCTGGCGGAAGTAGATCTTCGTCTCGTAGCGTGCACGGTCGACGCCGAGGGCGATGGTGTTCATGAGAGTTCCTTTTCTGTGGACTTCACGTCAGTGGTCTTCTCATACGCGCTCACGAGTTCGAGGTAGATGTCCTCGAGGCTCGGGCGGATGACTTCGAGGCCCTGCGGCTCGGCTCCGAGCGACGCGT
Source organism: Lacisediminihabitans sp. (assembly GCA_025362355.1). Lineage (GTDB taxonomy): Bacteria > Actinomycetota > Actinomycetes > Actinomycetales > Microbacteriaceae > Lacisediminihabitans. The sequence continues at coordinate 35,442 of JANYGT010000208.1, forward strand.
ACAGCCGTGCGACGACGCCGGCCGGTTCGAGGGTGCGCTCTTCGTGGGTGCCGTTCTGGTCGGTCCAACGCACTACCGGGATCCGGGCATCCGCCGCTCCGAGCTCGTCGATCTTCCCGATGTCGATCAGTTTTCCGCCGGCGATCACGCCCGCTCGATCGCTCAGCTGGGCGGCCTCGTCGAGGTAGTGGGTGGTGAGCAGGATGGTGGTGCCCTCACGCTTCAGCGAGCGGATGAGCTCCCAGAACTCGCGCCTGGCCTCCGGGTCGAAGCCGGTGGTCGGCTCATCGAGGAAGAGCAGCTCCGGGCGTCCGATGACGCCGAGGGCGACATCCACTCTCCGTCGCTGCCCGCCGGAGAGCGACTTGATGCGGGTCTTCGCCTTCTCCGTCAGGCCGACCGCAGCGATCACCTCGTCGACGTCGCGCGGGTTCGGGTAGAGGCGGGCGAAGTGGGACAGCTGCTCCTGCACGCTGACGTTGCCGCTCTCGCCGGTCGACTGCAACACGATGCCGAGGCGCGACTTCCAGTCGATGCCGCCGTGCTGCGGGTCGACGCCGAGCACGCTTGCGGTGCCGCTCGTGCGGTCGCGGTACCCCTCGAGGATCTCGATGGTCGTCGACTTCCCGGCACCGTTCGGGCCGAGCAGCGCGAAGGTCTCGCCGCGCTCGATGTCGAAGGTGATGCCGTCGACGGCGGCGAACGAGCCGTAGGTCTTGCGGAGATCCTGCACGCTCACATGCGTATCGCCGCCTGCGCTCTGCGTTCCGGTGCTGCTGATCTGGGTTGAGGTCATGAGGCAATGCTGGCGCGTGGATGTCGACGGGGCAATGGTGCACCGGCTACACCCCCATCAACCGATCGGTGGATGCCGCCCGCACGCGAAAGCGTGGCCGGGATCGCATCCATCAGGGGGGTCGCGATCCCTGCCACGCTCGTTACCGAAGGGCCTCAGCAGTCACTGGGGGGCGGCTACCGGAGGTGCTTGCGTCGGTAACCCTCTCGTGCAAGGTAGGCACCCGCTGCCACCAGCGCGAGGAGAACAGCGATGAGGGTCGCGATCCCGATTCCCGTGAAGGCGAGCGAACCGGAGGCACTGGCTGTCGGCATAGTGAAGGAGGAGTCGCTGACCTGTCCGGTGGTTCCCGGGTTGCCGGTGGTCGGCGGTGTCGTCGGTCCGCCGGGGTTACCGGGGTCGCCGGGGCCACCCGGCGTACCGATCACGGTGACTCGCGGCCCGACCGTCGCCTGGGCGAGGTTGAGGGTTGCGAGGCCCGACGATCCGAGATCCTTCAGCACCGATATCCGCACGGCCGTCTCAGTGAACAGTGGTCCGGAGGTGACGGCCGATCCTGACGCGCCGCCCGCTGTCGTGTCCTGCGAGTTCAACTTCACGGAGAGGAGGCCGGTGAGCGCCCCCTGCACGGTCGCACCGTTTGCGACCGGCCCGAGGAGTGCCGTGACCGCGGGGTTCAGCAGGTTGGCGTTGAGGTTGTTGACGAGCTGGCTCACCGCACCGTTGTTATCGAACAGCCGGTCGGTCAGCGTGGTGCCGAGCCCTCCGAGGATGCCCTGGATGTTGAGGTTCGCGTTGACGGTTCCCCCGAGGAGGCTCGCCGTCGCTGTCGCCGTCGCGGCCGTGCCGTTCAGGATCTGGCCGACGGTGCCGTGAACGTGGACATCAGCGGATGACTGGAGCGTCTTGCCGAGGATCCCCGGGATGCCGGGGATGGCCGGCGTGCCCGGTGTGCCTGCCTGCGGTACGCAGAGGTGCAGGATGTCGAGAACGTTGCACAGTACGGGAGGCAGGCCGGGGATGGCCGGCACTCCGGGAACTGCCGGGGTTCCGGATGTCGTCGACAGCGCCTTCACGTCGACGTCGAGGTCGACTCTCGCGTTGTGCAGCGAGACGTTGACCTGGTTCTTGATCTGGTCGACGAGGCTGGCGACCTGCGTCGTGATCGAGTTCAGGATCTGGTTGACGATCGCATCCGTCAGCACCTCGGTGCCGACCGGCTTGTTGTTCAGTCCGCCGAGCAGCTTGTCGAGGTCGACGGCCACCGATCCGGTCTTGAGGTCGAGCGTGATCCCCGGTGTCGTGTAGGTGCCGGTGAGCAACGGAGCGACGGATGCCTGGAGGTCGGTGCTGACGCTGGCGTTGACGGTCGCCGAGCTTCCGGCGACATTCAGGATCGGATTCAGGTTGACGAGCGCTCGGTTCACCGAGCTGGTCAGTGCGCCGTTCGAACCACCGAGGCCGTTGAGCGAGGACGTCACGCCGTCGAGCGAGGTTCCGACCTTGCTTCCGAGGTTGGCGAGTGCCGGGCTCGTGAAGTTGAGCGTCAGACCGGCGAGCGAATAATTGCCGGATACGGCAGCGGGGCTTCCGGTCGCCTGGGCGGCGACCGCCTTCAGCTGCAGTCGCAGGTCGCTGATCACGCTGGCGAACCGGCTGTTGAGCAAGGTGTCGAGGTCGACTGAGAGGTTGCCACCGGTTCCGTCTCCGGTGCCGCCGACTCCGATCGCTCCGTCATTGCTGACGGCGCCGCTCGCTCCGAGCGAGTTACCGCCGCTCTTGGCCCGCGCATACTGCGAAAGCACGCCGGCGTCGATGACGCTGCCGAGATTGAGCTGCACTCCGGCTGGCGCATCCACTTTGATCGAGCGGAGCACGGTGGCCGAGAGCGGGTCTTTCACTTCACTCGTGCCGGATGAGCCGGAGTTGAAGGCCTGCGCCGACTTCAGAGCGATGATCTGGTCGAGGTTGATACCGGCTATCGAGCCCGAGAGGAATTTGCCCTGGGCGTACGAGCCCGTCGCCGTCGTCACCGGGTCGGCCTGCGCGGAGAGCGGCACGAGTGCCATGAACGACGAACCGATGGCGACGGCGGTGACGAAGCCACCGACCTTCTTCAGACGAGTCTTCCTGATCCGAGCGGATGTTTCGGTCGCGGCAGTTTTCCCTGCACGCGGAGAATGCGGATTAAACACGGTGGTACCTTCCTGATTCCGTTTGAGAACC
>JANYGT010000215.1 GCA_025362355.1 Lacisediminihabitans sp.
ATGGACCGCAACGCGCAGATCTTCCGCACCGACGAGAGTCTGCAGGAAGTCACCGAGCTCATCGAGACGCTTCGCGCCCGCTACCGCAACGTGCGGGTGCAAGACAAGGGAAAGCGCTTCAACACCGACCTGCTCGAAGCCGTCGAGCTCGGATTCCTGCTCGACCTCGCCGAGGTGCTCGTCTACTCGGCCCGCGCCCGCCGGGAGAGCCGCGGCGGACACATGCGCGAGGACTACCCCGATCGTGACGATAAGGAATTCCTCGTGCACACGATGGCCTACCTGGTCGGCGACCCGGAGTCGGCAGACGCCGGGGAGCACATCCGTCTCGACTGGAAACCGGTCGTCATCACGAATTATCCGCCGATGGAAAGAAAGTACTGACGAAAAGATGAGCACAGCAGTCCTCGAAAACAAGCCGATCATCCCGGAAGAGATTCCGACGTTCACGGCGACCCTGATCATCCGCCGCTTCGATCCAGAGGTGGACGACGAGCCGCGCTGGCAAGACTTCGATGTCGTGATGAGCGGCACCGATCGCGTGCTCGACGCGCTGCACAAGATCAAGTGGGAACAGGATCAGACGCTCACCTTCCGTCGCTCCTGCGCACACGGCGTCTGCGGATCGGACGCGATGCGCATCAACGGTCGCAACCGGCTCGCCTGCAAGACGCTGCTGAAAGACCTCGACCTGACGAAGCCGATCTACGTCGAGGCGATCAAGGGTCTTCCGCTCGAGAAAGACCTCATCGTCAACATGGACCCATTCTTCGAGAGCTTCAAGGCGGTGCAGCCGTTCCTGATGGCGTCGTCGAAGCCCGAGAAAGAGCGCCTGCAGTCTCCGGTGGAGCGTGCGCGATTCGACGACACGACCAAGTGCATCCTCTGTGCGGCGTGCACCTCGAGCTGCCCGGTCTTCTGGACGGACGGCCAGTACTTCGGGCCTGCCGCGATCGTGAACGCCCACCGCTTCATTTTCGACTCCCGCGATGAGGGTGCCTCGGTGCGCCTCGACATCCTCAACGACAAGGAGGGCGTCTGGCGCTGTCGCACGACCTTCAACTGCACCGATGCCTGCCCCCGCGGCATCCAGGTCACGCAGGCCATCGCCGAGGTCAAGGCGGCCGTGCTGCGCGGACGACCGTAGCTCGCATCCGGTTTCAAAGAAATCGCCGGCGCCCTCGTCTGAGGTCGCCGGCGATTCTTCTTTCTCCGTAGCACCGGTGTCGCTCGATCCCTGGACGATTCGAGCGGCACCGGGTCCTGATCCCCCGATCTGGAACTTTCCCTGCCCTCTGTCCTAGTGGGAAAGCCTTCTTACCCGAAGAGAGCACAGACTGGGTCGTCTATGACGCGAAGCCGCAAACATTTTCGCGGTCGAGGGCTGATCGCGGCGGGAGAGAAAGCGGCCGGGCGGCGAGTGGCCGCTCTACGCGGGCCAGCCGGGGTTCGGCGCGTGCGGGTCGCCGCGGGAGATGACACCGTGCCAGGAGATCGGATGCCCGCCGTCCCGCGCGACGACGTGGCTCGGTCCTTCGCCGGTGAAGGTGAACCCGGCCTTCCGGGCGACGCCGAGCGAGGCCAGATTGCCGACGAAGCATTCCCAGCCGATGGTGTCGACCGACTGCGTCGCGAAGATCCAGTCGGTGACCGCGTCGACGGCCTCCGTCATCAGCCCCGACCCGCGATGCGGTGCCCCGAGCCAGTATCCGATGTCGCCGAGCCGCGGACGCCAGCCGATGACACCCAGGAGGGGACCAACGGGCGCTGAGCGCAGCGCCCAGGTCAACTCCCGGCCCGTCGCCCAACCCACAGGCACGACCTTCGACAGGAAGTACTCGGCGTCGGCCACCCGATAGGGCCACGGGGTTGCCATGAAACGCTCGAAAAGAGGGTCGGTGCAATACTCGGCGACGAGTTCGACGTCTTCGGCCTCGGGGGTCGAGAGCACCATCCGGGCCGTGACGAGAGTGACGGGATCCACGATCAGCGGCGCGGGAGGAACCCGACGCGGTCGTACACCCGGGCGAGCGTGACATCCGCGATGGCGGCGGCCCGGTCGGCGTTCCGGCCAAGGATGCGATCGAGCTCGGCAGGGTCATCCAGCAGCTCGAGCGCGCGCGCCCGGATCGGTGTGAAGGTCTCGACGACGACCTCGGCGAGCCCCTTCTTGAAGTCGCCGTAGCCGTGGCCTTCGTACTCCTGCTCGATCGACTCGATCGTGCGCTCGCTCAGCGTGGAGTAGATCGTCAACAGGTTCGAGATGCCGGGCTTCTCCCTGACGTCGTAGCGCACCTCGCGACCGCTGTCCGTCGCGGCCGATTTGATCTTCTTCGCGGTGACGGAGGGCTCGTCGAGCATCCATACGACGCCGGCCACCGATGAGGCCGACTTGCTCATCTTGTTCGTCGGCTCCTGCAGGTCGTAGATCTTGGCCGTCTCCCTCTGGATCTGCGCCTCCGGGATCACGAAGGTGTCACCGAAGCGAGAGTTGAAGCGCGTCGCGAGATCGCGGGTCAACTCGACATGCTGCCGCTGGTCTTCGCCGACCGGCACGATGACCGTGTCGTAGAGGAGGATGTCGGCGGCCATCAGCGTCGGGTATGCGAAGAGGCCGAGCGACGCGGCATCCGTGCCCTGCTTGGCCGCCTTGTCTTTGAACTGGGTCATGCGGCTGGCCTCGCCGAAGCCGGTGATCGTGTTGAGCACCCAGGCGAGCTGCGGATGCGCGGCGACATGAGACTGCACGAACAGTGTCGAGACCTCGGGGTCGATCCCCGCCGCGATGTACTGCGCCGCGGTGCGTCGCGTCGCCTCGCGCAGCTTCGCCGGCTCCTGCGCGACGGTGATCGCGTGCAGATCGACGACGCAGAAGATGGCGTCGTGGGTCTGCTGCATCTGTTTCCACTGGAGGAGTGCTCCGATGTAGTTGCCGATCTGGAGGGAGTCGGCAGACGGTTGCATGCCCGAGAAGAGGCGGGGTTTGGAGCTCATTGGGTGCGGCTTTCGGAAAAATCAGGGGATCAGGTAGTCGACGACGACGGGGGCGTGATCGGACCATCGCTCTTCGTACGAGGCAGCGCGGTCGACCGTGTACCCCTGCACGGTCGCGGCCAGTTCGGGGGTTGCGACGTGATAATCGAGCCGCCAGCCGACGTCGTTGACGAACGACTGTCCGCGTGCCGACCACCAGGTGTACGGGCCCTCGACCTCGCCTGCCCACTGACGGCCGACATCCACCCAGCCCATTCCGCGTCGGGTCTTGCCGTCGACGCACGCGACGTTCTTGCCGACCGGGCCGAAGAATTTGTCGAAGTACGCCCGCTCCTTCGGCAGGAAGCCGGCCTGGGTGCGGTTGCCCCGCCAATTCTTGATGTCGAGCTCCCGGTGACCGACATTGAGGTCGCCGACGACCACGGCGAGGGGTGAGTGGGTCGCGACCTCGGGAAGTCGCTGGGTCATGGCGTCGAGGAACTTGTACTTCTCGATCATCTTCTTGCGGTCTTCGACGTTTCCGGAATGCACGTAGGTGCTCACCACGGTGACGATCGAATCGCCGACACGGTAGTCCGCCTCGAGCCAGCGGCCCGCGCTGTCGAACTTCTCGTCGCCGAGGTCGACGCGGTGGATCTCGGCAGCGCCGCGACTGGCGAGGGCGACCCCGGCACGACCCTTCGCCGTCGCCTCGTCGTGCAGGATGTTCCACTCGTCCCCGAGAAGCCCCTCGAGGTCTTCGGTCGACGCGCGCACCTCCTGAAGGGCGAGGATGTCGACGCCGCGGCTCGCCACCCACTCCCCCATCCCGTGCCGGTACGCGGCTCGCACGCCGTTCACGTTGACGGTGGCGATGCGAAGGGGAGTCGTCATGGTCTCGAGTTTATCCGGGGGGACTGACGGCCCTCGTTCGCGGCCGCGAATGGGTGGGCGGCACCTGCGCGCTTTTCGCCGACGCGGGGATGCGCAGCGAGAGGCCGCGATCCTTCAACCCGACCGCGATCCAGGCCGCCGAGAGCAGGATGACCTGGCAGATCAGCCCGAACCAGATCAGGAGCCCGAGGATGACGGCGAACGAGGCCAGCAGCGGATTCTTGCTCGCGCCGCCGACGATGGTCGCCCCGAGTGCCTTGAGCACGCCGAGCCCGATGCCGCCGATGAGCGCCCCGCCGAGCAGTCGACGGAACGGGATGGGGGTAGCGATGAGCACTCTGAAGAGTGCCGCGAGCACGGCGGTGTCGATCGCAAGCACGAGGAGAAGCCCGACGATCCTAGCGACGACGACGGCGAACGCGGACCGGTGATCGATGCCGACCAACCCGAAGAAGAACGAGAGCGCGCTGGTCGAGAACACCGACAGTGCCGCAGACAGCAGGGTGACCACTCCGAATGCGACGACGAGGCCGAGGTCCTTCAGCTTGAGCAGCAGAAAGAATGTCGTGTCACCCGGCAATTCGAACAGTGCCCGAACGGCGGCTCTCGCCGACGCGAACCAGCTGAGAGCCGTCACGAGCACCAGCACGAAGGCCACGATGCTGCTCCAGCTCAGCACCCGGGACGCGAAGAGGGCGCCGAGGTCGATCGCACCGCTTCCGCCGGGCGTCTTGATCAGCCCGGGAACGGACGTCGAGAGCGTCGAGACCACGGCATCCTTGAACTGGGGGTCCTCCTGGATGACCAGGCCGAGGATGGCGAATCCGACGTACAGCCCGGCGAAGACGCTGTAGAGCGCCGTGAGGCTCAGCCCGCTCGCGAGGATGCCGCCGTTCTTCTCCCCGTAGAACAGGAAAACGCGCACCGGCCGTAGTTTCAGAATGCGGCCGACGAGCGCCGTGATACCGGCGATGATCCCTTTCATTCCGCCTCCTCCGCGGTCGATGAGCCCCGGGTAGAGTTACGCGGAGTCGAACACTCGAGGAAGAGGATATCCATGGAACTGTCGGGTGTTGGAGTCGGTCGTGGTGTCGCCGTCGGTCCGATCCTCAGGATGCCGGACCCTCTCCCCGAACCGGTCGACTCCCCGCGGGACGACGATGCCGCTTCGGAGGTCGCAACCGTCGAAGCCGCTCTCGCCACGGTCGCAACCGAACTCAACGAGCGCGGTTCGAAGGCGGGCGGTGCCGCAAGGGACGTGCTGGAGGCCGCAGCCCTGATGGCACAGGATCCGACTCTCGTCGACGACGTCAAGGCGCGGATCGAGGGCGGGAAGACCGGCGAGCGGGCGGTATTCGAGGCCTTCGCCGCATTCCAGGACATCCTCATCGGGATGGGCGGCCTCATGGCCGAGCGGGCTACCGACCTCGGCGACGTCTCGCAGCGCATCATCGCGCAGCTTCGCGGAGTCGCCGCGCCCGGCGTGCCCGTCTCGGACGAACCGTTCATCCTCGTCGCCCCCGACCTCGCCCCGGCCGACACGGCCCTGCTCGACCTCGACCGCGTGCTCGGGTTGATCACCCGCGACGGCGGCCCGACCAGCCACACCGCCATCCTCGCCAGGTCGAAGTCGATCCCCGCGATCGTCGGCGTCATCGGAGCACTCGACCTGACGGACGGCACGATCGTGATAGCGGATGCCGCGGCCGGCACGATACTCGTCGATCCGAGTGATGACGAGCTCGCGGCCGCGCGGCAACGCATCGCGGATCGCGCCGCCGCGGCATCCGCTCCCCTCACCGACGGTGTGCTCGCGGATGGCACGAAGATCCCGCTGCTCGCGAACCTCGGATCCCCGAAGGATGCCGCGGCCGCCGTCGCGCTCGGCGCGGAGGGTGTCGGGTTGTTCCGCACCGAATTCCTCTTTCTCGACTCGAAGACAGCCCCGACCGTCGAGGACCAACGCGCACAGTACACCGAGCTCCTCGGCCATTTCGCCGGAAAGAAGGTGGTCGTAAGAGCCCTCGATGCCGGCGCCGACAAGCCGCTCGCGTTCCTCAATGACGCCCACGAGGAGAACCCGGCGCTCGGTCTGCGCGGACTTCGGGCGCTGCGGGCGAGCGAGCAGATCCTGCGCGACCAGCTGACGGCGCTTGCCCTCTCCGATGCTGAGAGCGACGCCGACCTCTGGGTGATGGCGCCGATGGTCTCCGACTCGGAGGAGACCGAGTATTTCGTCTCTCTCGGCCGCGAACTCGGGCTCAAGACGGTCGGGGTGATGGCCGAGGTGCCGTCGCTCGCCGTGCTCGCCGACCAGGTTCTCGAGGTGGCCGATTTCGTCAGCATCGGCACCAATGACCTCACCCAGTACACACTCGCAGCGGATCGGATGCTCGGATCCGTCGCCCATTTCCAGGATCCGTGGCATCCGGCGGTACTCCGCCTCGTCAAACTGATCGGAGATGCCGGGCGAGCGAGCGGCAAGTCGGTCGGCATCTGCGGTGAGGCCGCGGCGGATCCACAACTCGCCGTCGTACTCGTCGGACTCGGCGCCACGACGCTGAGTATGACGCCCGCAGCGCTCGCCGATGTGAGAGCCGAACTCGCGCTCCACACGCTGGACGAAGCACGGCAGTTGGCCGCACGGGCCCTGAACGCGCGCACCGCGGCCGAGGCGAGAACCGCGGGGACGGTCATCAGCTGAGTCGACCTCAAACTGGGAAGGCCCTGATACGGCCCACCCCGAAGCCAAACTTTCTCTCGCCATTCGCGATATACCGGCACATACTGGAAAGAGTTCCAAGGAGTCAAGGCGACGCGGCCAGTATTGCTGGCTGGGGAGCGGATCACGAACGACCGACACGGGGATCGGGTAATGGAAGAACAGGGGAATCCGGGAGTAACCACCTCGGATGAATCACTCGTGTTGCTGGCGCGCGCCGGCGACCGAAACGCGTTTGCGGAGCTGTGGCAGCGCCACGCTCGCTCCGGCATGCGCGTGGCGCGACAGTTCACATCATCGAGCGACGCCGACGACCTCGTGTCGGAAGCGTACGTGCGCATCTATCAGCGCGTGCTCGCCGGTGGCGGTCCCGAAGGCGCCTTCCGTCCGTACCTCTACACCACCATCCGCAATCTCGCCGCGCGCTGGGGGCAGGCGAACCACAGCATCAACGTCGAAGACATCGGCGAGTTCGAGGATGTCGTCGAGGGCGACGATCCCGCGACCATCGCACTCGATCGAACGCTGACCGTTCGAGCCTTCCGCACCCTTCCGGAGCGCTGGCAGTCGGTGCTCTGGTACACCGAGGTCGAAGGCATGGATCCGCATGAGGTCGCCCCGATCCTCGGCATCAGCGCCAACGGTGTCGCCGCGCTCTCCTACCGTGCGCGGGAGGGTCTCCGGAAGGCCTGGCTCCAGGCACACGTCTCGGATGCCACCGCGTCCGGCGAATGTCGCTGGGCGATCGAGCGTCTCGGAGACTATGCCCGCAACGGGTTGAGCGCGCGCGAGCGCCAGCGTGTCAGCGAACACCTCGGTACCTGCGCGAAGTGCAGCATCATCAGCGAGGAGGTCGACGAGGTCGGCTCGCACCTCGCCATGGTGATGATCCCCCTGATCCTCGGCGGCACCGTCGGCGGCCTCTTCCTCACGTCTCTGAGCGCCCCGAGCGGCGCAATGGCGGCCGAACTGGTCGCCTCGTCGATGCCGCCCGCATTCCACGCGGCAGCCACAGCCGGCATCGCAGCGGCTCCGGCCGTCGCCACCGGGCTGACGGCGACCGCGGTATCCGCCCCGCTCGTCGGCGCACTCGCGATCGCCATCGCGGTGTCCGGGGGGATTGCCGCGACGTCGGCAGCGACCCCGCCGCCGCCCGCCGCGGCATCCGTCGCCCAGCCGCACCACAACTCCAGCCCCGCGCCCTCGCCGGCGCCTGCCGTCTCGCCTTCGGCTGTTCCCGATGTGCAGGCGACATCCATTCCCGTGCCTGACCCGCTCGTCGGATCGTCGGCCTCGGGACTCTCAGGAACACTCGGATCGGTCGGTTCGTCGGTCGGAACGGTCGTCGGCAAGGTGACGGCCCCGCTCTCACCACTACTGCCCGGCGTCTCGGTCGGCCCCGGCAGACTCGCCGTGACGCCGGCCCCGGCCCTCCCGGTCGCCGTCGCAGCATCCCTCGACCTCAGCGGTACCGGCACGCCCGGCGCGACGGTGAAGGTCGGCGTTCCCGGCGGAACGACCGTGTCGACCGTCGTCAGCCTTCAGGGCACCTGGGCCGTTCATCTCAGCGCGCTGCCGGCCGGCACGCAAACTGTCGAGGCCAGGCAGACGCTTCTCAGCCTGCTCGGCATCGATCTCGTCACGGTTCCGCTCTCGGTGCTCACCAACAGCCTCGGACTCCCGATCGTCATCGGGCACTGACGCACCTCTGCTTCACCGGCATCCGTGCCGTCGGCTGCCGCCTGCCTCATGCTGTTCGGGCGGCGAGGTGGGGCGCTACGGGCGGGCGCGGGCTCGGTGCCGCAGCGCGTCTAGTAGCGTGGAACGGTGCCAACCGCCCTCGTCGTGATTCCCACCTACAACGAGCGGGCGAACCTCGCAGCGATCGTCGGGCGGGTGCGGGCCGCGGTGGCGGAGATCCACGTGCTGGTCGTCGACGACAACAGTCCCGACGGCACCGGCGCGATCGCCGATGAGCTCGCGTCGGATCCGTACGTGACCGTGCTGCACCGCCCCGGCAAGAGTGGTCTCGGATCCGCATATCTCGCAGGCTTCGCGAACGCCCTCGATCGCGGGTTCGACTACGTGCTCGAGTTCGACGCCGACGGCTCCCATCAGCCCGAAGAGCTGCCGAAGATGCTTGCGGCCCTCGACGCCGGAGCCGATCTCGCGATCGGCACACGGTGGATGCCCGGCGGCCTCGTCGAGAACTGGCCACTGCGCCGACGGATGCTGTCGCGAGGGGCAACCCTCTTCGCCCGGGTGATGCTGCGCTCCCGCCTGCGGGACATCACGTCGGGATACCGTGGATTTCGCGCCGCGACGCTCGTCGCTGCGAACTACGAATCGTTGGTCTCCCAGGGATACTGCTTCCAGATCGAGCTCGCCTGGCGGGTGGAGAGGGCCGGACTGTCGATAACCGAGGTTCCGATCACCTTCATCGAACGGGTGAACGGTCGGTCGAAGATGAGTGTCGCCATCGTCGTCGAGGCGATGCGCAGCGTCTTCGTCTGGGGGATCGCCGACCGGTTCGGCCGGAAGACCGGATCCCAGGCAATAATGCGCTAACGGCCGGGTCACCGACAGCGGCGTCTAGAATCGGTAGCAGTAGTAGTACGTGCTCCGGGGTCGGTGAGAATCCGAACCGGCGGTGACAGTCCGCGACCCGCGGAGGGGAGAGATCCCCGAGGCGGTTGAGCCGGTGGAATTCCGGGACCGACGGTTATGAGGTGCTGCTGTCCGTGAAAGGACAGCGCGTCTCTCAGTCCGGATGAAAGGAAGCACGCGTAGCGACGTCATGTAGTGTGCCGCCGCGACGAGATCGTCCCCGGAGTCTCAATCGTGAGGACCGGATGATGACGACAGGCGAGGCCGCTATGGTGCATGCGATGCGCCACGCCCTCTCGCTCGCCGCGCACGGTCCGGCGTGGGGCGTCAATCCGCAGGTGGGCTGCGTCATCCTGACTGCCGACGGTGACGTGCTCTCCGAGGGCTGGCATCGCGGCGCGGGTACACCGCACGCCGAGGTCGACGCGTTGGCGAAGCTCGAGGCAGGCGCAGCATCCGGAGCCACCGCCGTCGTCACACTGGAGCCCTGCAATCACGTCGGACGCACCGGTCCCTGCAGCGAGGCACTGATCGCTGCCGGCATCGCGCGTGTCGTCTTCGCCGTGTCGGATCCGGGTGACTCGTCGAGCGGTGGGGCATCGCGACTCCAGGAGGCGGGGGTGCTGGTCGAGTCCGGGGTCCTCCGTGTCGAGGCCGAGGAGGCGATGCGGGTCTGGCTGACGTCCGAGAGGCTCGGGCGCCCGTTCGTGAGCGTCAAGTGGGCGTCGAGTCTCGATGGGCGAGCCGCGGCATCCGACGGAACGAGCCGGTGGGTCACCGGAACGGCAGCCCGCCAGCGGGTTCACGAGCAGCGCGAACAGGTCGATGCGATTCTCGTCGGAACCGGAACGGTGATCGTGGATGACCCCTCCCTCACCGCGCGCGGAGACGCCGGAGAATTGCTGCGGCACCAGCCGGTGCCCGTCGTCATCGGCGAGCGCGGCATCCCGGCAGACGCCCGCATCTTCGCGCACCCTCGCCCGCCGATCATCACGGCCAGCCGCAACTTGGCGGCCATCCTCGCGGATCTCTACTCCCGCGACATCCGTCACGCCTTCGTCGAGGGTGGTCCGACCCTGGCGAGCGCCTTCGTCGCCGCGGAGCTCGTCGACGAATTCCTCATCTACCTCGCCCCCTCCCTCCTCGGTGGAGGGATGCTTGCGCTCGGCGACATCGGAGTCGACACGATCGGCGCGGCGAAGAGACTTCAGATCGATTCGATCGAGCAGCTCGGCGACGACCTGCTCGTGACGGCGCGACCCATCGACTCACCACTTTCGGCGCCGCACGACGCCGTGACCGCATCACCCGCCAACTAAGGAAACGAAATGTTCACCGGAATCATCGAAGAACTCGGCACGGTCGTCGACTGGACGCCGAGCGAAGACGCCGCCCGCATCACGGTCCGCGGTCCGCTCGTGGTGTCGGACGCCGCGCACGGCGACTCGATCTCGGTCAGCGGCGTCTGCCTCACGGTCGTCGACAGTGGTGACGACTGGTTCACCGCGGATGTCATGGCCGAGTCGATCGCCATGAGCACGCTGAGGGCGGCGACCGCCGGGATGCCCGTCAACCTCGAACGCGCCGCCAAAGTCGGCGACCGCATCGGCGGCCACATCGTGCAGGGTCACATCGACGGAACGAGCGAGCTGCTGTCGATCACCGAGGGCGGAGCCTGGCGGGTGCTCCGCTTCTCCCTCGCACCCGACATCGCCTCCCTCGTCACGCGGAAGGGGTCGATCGCTATCGATGGCGTCTCGCTCACCGTGAGCGCGGTCGGCGACGACTGGTTCGAGGTGTCCCTCATTCCGGAGACCCTCACGGCGACGACGCTCGGGCGGCGCGCGGTCGGCGACGCGGTCAACATCGAGACGGACATCCTCGCCAGGCAGGTCGAGCGCATGATCAGAACGAGCTCGATCACCGGTAATTCTGGAGGCGCGGCATGAGTCTCACCGACATCCCAACCGCCCTCGACGCCCTTCGCGCCGGGCGCCCGGTCATCGTTGCCGACAATGAGAGCCGCGAGAACGAGGGCGATGTGATCATCGCCGCCGGTCTCGCGAGCCAGGAGTGGCTCGCCTGGATGGTGCGCAACACCTCCGGTTTCATCTGCGCGCCGATGACCAACGAGATCGCGGATCGCCTCGAACTGCCGATGATGGTGGCCAACAACGAGGATGTGCGCGGCACGGCTTACACGGTAAGCGTCGACGCGGCATCCGGGGTCACGACCGGGATCAGCGCGTCCGATCGCGCCCACACCCTCCGAGTGCTCGCCAGTGTCGATTCGCGGCCGGGCCACCTTCACCGTCCCGGTCACGTCATGCCGCTTCGCGCGGTGGAGGGTGGCGTGCGTGAGCGGCCCGGCCACACCGAGGCGACGGTCGACCTCCTGAAGCTCGCGGGCCTCGTGCCGGTCGGCGCGATCTCCGAGATCGTCGCCGACGATGGAGAAATGATGCGCCTCCCGAGCCTTATCGCCCTCGGCGAGCGTGAGAACGTGCCGGTCGTGACGATCGAGGCGCTGATCGACTTCCTCCAGGAGACACACTGTGACACGGAAGTGCCGGTCGCCGTCGAGATCCCCGAGACCTCGAGGGTGATCTTCGAGGTGGAGACGAACATCCCGACCAGGCACGGTGCGTTCCGCTTCCGCGCCTACCGGGACCGGATGACGGGCGCCGACCACCTCGCCGTGATCTCCGGCACTCCGACGAACGGCACCCTCCTCCGGGTGCACTCCGAGTGCCTCACCGGGGAGGTCTTCGGCTCTGAGAAGTGCGAGTGCGGGCCGCAGCTGGATGCGGCCCTCGACCAGATCCAGGCCGACGGCGGGATCGTCATCTACATGCGGGGCCACGAGGGTCGCGGCATCGGTCTCATCAACAAGCTGAAGGCCTACCGCCTGCAGGAGGACGGCCTCGACACCCTCGACGCGAACATCGCCCTCGGCTTCCCCGCCGACGGTCGTGACTACAGCGCCGCGGTGGCGATCCTGGAGGATCTCGGCCTCAGCGAGGTCCGCGCGATCACTAACAACCCGGAGAAACTGCGCCAGCTGCGTGACCGCGGAATCACGGTCACCGAGCAGGTTCCGCTCGTGGTCGGAGTCGGAGACTTCAACGAGCAGTACCTCGAGGCGAAGCGGGACCGTATGGGCCACATCCTCCCCGGCACCTCCGAACTGCGGGGCGACTCCCCGGTCGACACCGAACTCGAACAGGCCGCGCGGGCCCACCAGCGCATCCTCGAAACCCCGAAAGGACACCTCGCATGAGCGGCGACGGAGCACCAGAGATCATCACCGACGGCACCGGACTCAAGGTCACCATCGTCGCCGGGCAATGGCACGAAGAGATCACGAACGGGCTGCTCGCCGGCGCGCGGCGTGTGCTCGCGGCATCCGG
>JANYGT010000234.1 GCA_025362355.1 Lacisediminihabitans sp.
CTCCTCGAGCGCCTCGACGGCACCGGAGACGTCACCCTTGATGATGAGGTTGAGCGACTCGACCTTGCCATCTTCGAGGGCCTTGGTGAAGTCCTCGAGGCTGATGCGCTTGCGACTGCGGGCGAGCAGGGCGTTGCGCTCTGCTGCTTCGCGCTTCTCGGCGATCTGGCGGGCGGTGCGGTCATCGTCGGTGACGAGGAAGGTGTCACCGGCGCGAGGAACGGACGTGAGTCCGAGCACCGAGACGGGGCGGGCGGGCGTGGCGAACTCGACTGCCGTGCCGTTCTCGTCGAACATCGCCCGAACGCGGCCGTAGGCCGTTCCGGCGACGATCGCGTCTCCGACTTCGAGGGTTCCCGACTGGATGAGTACGGTTGCGACCGCACCGCGTCCCTTGTCGAGCTTGGCCTCGATGGCGACACCGCGCGCGTCCTTGTTGGGGTTCGCGCGCATGTCGAGTCCGGCATCCGCCGTAAGAAGCACTGCCTCGAGAAGCTCGGGGATGCCGATCTTGTTGAGAGCAGAAACGTCGATGAACATCGTGTCCCCGCCGTACTCTTCCGCGACGAGACCGAACTCGGTGAGCTGCTGGCGCACCTTGGCGGGGTTTGCCCCCTCCTTATCGATCTTGTTGACCGCGACCACGATCGGCACTCCGGCCGCCTGGGCGTGGTTGAGCGCCTCGATGGTCTGCGGCATGATGCCGTCGTCTGCCGCGACCACGAGGATCGCGATGTCGGTGACCTGCGCACCACGGGCTCGCATGGCGGTGAACGCCTCGTGACCGGGGGTGTCGATGAAGGTGATGGCGCGTTCGATGCCCTCGTGCTCCGTCATGACCTGGTAGGCACCGATGTGCTGGGTGATTCCACCCGCCTCACCGGCGACGACGTTGGCGTTACGGATCGCGTCGAGCAGTCGCGTCTTTCCGTGGTCGACGTGACCCATGACGGTGACCACGGGAGGACGAGCCTCGAGGTCTTCGTCGGTCTCGTCGTCCAGCTCCTGGTCGAGGTCGATGTCGAAGCCGCTGAGCAGCTCGCGATCCTCGTCCTCGGGCGAGACCATCTCGATCTTGAAACCGAGCTCCTCACCGAGGATGTCGAAGGTCGCCTCATCGAGGGACTCCGTCGCGGTCGCCATCTGGCCGAGGTGGAACAGCACGGTCACCAGGTTGCCCGGGCTCGTGTCGATCTTGTCGGCGAAGTCGGTGATGGATGCCCCGCGGCGCATACGCACCACGGTCGATCCATCCCCACGGGGAACACTGACGCCACCGAGCGACGGGGCCTCGCGAAGTTCGAATTCTGCCCTCTTCGTGCGCTTCGACTTGCGCGCCTTCGACTTGCCGCCACCGCGACCGAAAGCGCCGGCAGTTCCGCCGCCGGGTCCACGACCGCGACCTGCGCCGCCACCGCCCGCCGGACGGTTCGGACCGAAATTCGAGCCAGGGGCTCCCGCGGGGGCTCCACCCGGACGGAATCCGCCGCCGGCACCGGCCGGACGGGGAGCGCCTGGGCGGAATCCACCACCGGCACCTGCCGGACGCTGGCCGAAGCCACCCGGGCGCTGACCCTGGCCCGGTCCACCCGGACGGGGAGCGCCTGGGCGAGGAGCGGACGGACGCGGGATGCCGGTCGGCGACGCGGCCGGACGGGTGTTCATGCCCTGCGTGCTCGCGTAGGGGTTGTTGCCCGGACGCGGCGCGCCCGGACGCTGCATCCCCTGGGCACTGGCGAAGGGGTTGTTGCCCGGACGAGCAGTACCCGGGCGCGGAATTCCGGATGCATCGGCTGATGCCGCGGCGGGCGCGGGCGTCGCCGCCACTGGAGCCGGCGCCACAGGTGCGGGTGCTTCCGCGACCGGTGCCGGCGCGGGGGTCGGCGCAGGTGCGGGGGTCGGGGCCTTGGGAGCCGGGGCCGCTACGGGCTTCTCCGGAGCCTTGATGCCATCGGCCTCGAGGGCCGCACGGAGCTTTCGGGCCACGGGAGGCTCGATGCTCGAGGACGGTCCCTTGACGAACTCGCCCATTTCCTTGAGTTTCTCAAGGGCTTTCTTGCTGTCGATGCCGAGTTCTGCTGCGATCTCGTGCACGCGTGGTTTAGCCACTGTTCTCCTTGTCGGGCCAACTCCCGACGAGGAGGAAGCCTTAGTTTTTGACGGGACTCATTTCGAGCCGCTCATTAGCGGGTGCTCATTAGAGAGTGTTCATTGGGTTGGTGTCAGCCTGTTCATAGAGGGGCGCTGTCTCGCGCCCCGACTGGTAAAGAGGGATGCTGGTTGGATTTGTCATGCTGATCCGGATGCAAGGGCCCGCAGTGTCTCGACGTCGATCGGCCCCTCGAAGTGAAGCGCACGGCCGAAAGCCCTGCGTTTGATCGAGGTTTCAATGCATTCGAGACGGGGATGCACCCAGGCGCCTCGACCGGGAAGCGCTGCGGACGGATCCGCTGTCACTCCACCGTTGTGAACGACCACCCTCACAAGAGAGGATGCTTCGACACGCTGGCGACAACCGAGACAGGTTCTTACAGGTTCCAGTGTATCCCCAATCGTGGATGCGGCGTTGGCTGCCGTGGTCGTCGGTCGTCTTCGGTGGCGCAAGCACGTCGCGGTTCCGGCGACCGGCGCAGTTGATGTCTCCGTGCTGGCGCGTCTCGGCTGCCGCGCGAGGATAGACATCCAGCACATGACTATGAGTCTTCAAGGATCGAATCTGGCTGGTAGTTCGCGGTTCCGGCGACCGGCGACGCTGGCGCGTCTTCGGTGCCGCGCGAGGATCGATATCCAGCAGAATTACGAATCCTCAAGAATTGAGTCGGGCTGGTAGTTCGCGGTTCCGGCGACCCTCGACGCTGGCGCGTCTCGGCTGCCGCGCGAGGATAGACATCCAGCACATGACTATGAGTCTTCAAGGATCGAATCTGGCTGGATATCTATCCTCGCGCCCGTCAACTTCGCCGCCAGCCGGGCATTCTGCCCCTCCTTGCCGATCGCGAGCGAGAGCTGGTAATCCGGAACGAGGGCGCGCACGGCCTTCGTCGCCGCATCGATGACATACGACGACGTCACTTTGGCCGGCGAGAGCGCGTTGCCGACGAAGGTGGCCAGATCCGAGTTGTAGTCGACGATGTCGATCTTCTCGTTGTTCAGTTCGGCCGTCACGGCGCGAACCCTCTGCCCGAGCTCGCCGATACAGGCGCCCTTCGCATTGACTCCGGGCTCGTTCGCTTTGACGGCGATCTTCGTGCGGTGTCCAGCCTCCCGGGCGAGCGAGACGATCTCGACCGCACCGCTCGCGATCTCGGGAACCTCGAGCGCGAACAGCTTGCGCACGAGTGACGGGTGAGTTCGGGAAACAGTGATCTGTGGGCCTTTCAGTCCTTTGGCGACACCGGTGACGTAAACACGGATGCGGGACCCGTGCGAGTAGACCTCCCCCGGCACCTGCTCCTCTGGGGGCAGGATCGCTTCGATGGTTCCGAGGTCGACGTGGATCATCCGCGGATTCGGACCCTGCTGGATGACGCCTGCGACGATGTCACCCTCGCGTCCCTTGAACTCGCCGAGGATCTTGTCATCGCCGATGTCGCGGAGGCGCTGGTTGATGACCTGCTTCGCGGCGAACGCGCCGATGCGGCCGAAGTCGTCGGGGACATCCTCCGACTCGCCGATCACTTCGCCGTCGTCGTTCAGCTCGGGAACGTAGATGTGAACAGCGCCCGTCTTGCGGTCGAGCTCGACACGGGCCGGCGCGTTGCCACCAGTGCTCGCGGTCGTCGTCGCGGCATCCGGAGCTTCGGTGTGCTTGAGGTAGGCGGTCAGGATCGCCTGCTCGATGATCACGACGAGTTCGTCGAAGGGGATCTCGCGCTCGCGCTCCATGAGCCGCAGCACACTCAGATCAATCTCCACCGAGGGCCTCCATATTTAGCTAGTCCGTCGTGCGCAAACCCTGCGGACGACGTATCCCTCTAAGTTACCAGTCCGCGGATGCCCCGGCCCCGGTCCATTCCGCGCGACGGGGCTGCCCCTCCCTCGCGGGTCGCGCCGCCGGCATCCCGCGGGGTATTTCGCAACTCGCGCCGCCGCCATCCCGCGTGCGCGACTCCCGCGAGTCGGCGAATATGGTCGCATCCGAGCGCGGGAAACGACCATATTCCACGACTCGCGACTGGCGACGCTCTAGAGTCCAGGTGGAAAGAGGTGCCACGGTGATGCGGCTTAGGGAACACAGCCTGGTGGCGCGGCTGAGTCCGCTCTCGCTCAGCAGGAAAGCGCGGTCGGATTACGGCGCGCAGATCGGCCCTGTCTTCGGCGCCCGGATGGCTCGCGCGGTTTTTCTGATGTTCGTCGGCTTCTGGGTGATGCCCGTCGCGGTCGGCGTCATGGTGGTTGCGGGGGTGGTGACGCTTCTCGCCACCCATTCCCTGCGGCTGGCCCTGATAGCGGTGGCAATCGGATTTGTCCCTGCTGTTCTCGGGTTCTGCGTCAAGGGCGTCGGGTCGCTATACCGGGAGTACCTCATTAGGAGCGTAGTGAGACGGATGCTCGCACAGGACCCAGGGCTCACCCCGTACATTGCTCGGGAGCTGGTGATCGTGCCCGAGAAACTCACTCCGTGGCTCGCGCGTAACCCTGGTTTCGCGGAGCGATAGCCCGCGAGTCGTGAAATATGGTCGCATCCGCGCGGGGAAGCGGCAATATTCAACGACTCGCGGATGGCAACGAGTCGTCGGTCGCGAGGAGTTGCGGGACGCGACGGGTCGCAGATGGCGTGGCAGGTCGCGCTCAGCGCGGCTGCGTCTCGCGGAGCGCGAGCACCCTGAAGACCCGGGCGATGAAGTCGTCCGGTGTCACGAAAACATCGTCGGATGACACCCGGATCACGCGCAGGGACTCCGCCTCGAGCAATTCCCGGCGGCGGATGTCGCTGAGAAACGTCGTGCGGTCGGTGCGGTGAAGATCACCCTCGTAGTCGAACACCACTCCCCACCGCGGGAGCGCGAGGTCCGGATGCAGCGTTAGACGTCCGAAGTCGACAAGGACCGGCATCCCGATCACCGGCTCCGGAATCCCGGCCGACACCAGAAGCAGGCGGAGGCGACTCTCCGTGCGGGAGTCGACCCCGGAGCGAATGCGCTGCAGCGCCCAGGCGATCGAACGGGCGCCGCGCTGCCTGACGTGGCGCTCTCCTGTCGCAACCAGTTCATCCCGCGTGCAGAGCGGCGCGGAGCGACCGCCGCCCGGCAGCCGCGTGCCCGAGACGAGATAGTCCCCGGCCGCGACGAGGTCTTCCCGGCAGAGCACTACCGCGAGCTGGCACCAGGTTTCGGCCGCGGACGTGACCGGGAGTCCGAGTACGAGGGTGACATCCGTCTCGCTCAGGAGGTGTCCGCGGACGCCCCTTCTTCGTGGCGGCGAACCCTGGCCGAAGGATGACACGTGCAGCGGCTCGAGCGCTATGGTGTCGGGAAGCGGGATTCCGAAGAGGCGAGCCGCCGTGACATGACTGAAGCACAGCCCCTTTCGCAGGAGCGGCTCGTACGCGCGACAGAGGTCGACGATCGACTCGAGGTCCAGATCGATGGAGCGGACACCGTGGAATGGATGCGCGACATCCTCTCTCCGAAGTCGGCTCCGACCCAGCCCGTGGAAGTCGCTATCGCCAGTGAGGAATGCCGTGCCGCTGAGTCGTGCGGGGAGGGGATTTTTGCGCGGCATCCGCCCACTTTGGCGCGGCCCGCTCCCGCGCGCGCGCCCTGTCCACAGGCTGCGGCGGTGCCCCAATTCGCGAGTCGTGCGGAACGGTCGCTTCCAGGCGCGGGAAGCGACCATTTTCGACGACTCGCGGACTCGGGCGGGGTGCGGAGGTCGGTGGGGAGAGGGAGGCGGAGGTGCGGGAGGCGGAGGTGGGAGGCTACGGCTACGCGCGGGAGGCGAGCAGGCCCAGCAGGTCGCCGATGGCCACCGGGGTGCGCTCGTTGGTTCGACGATCCCAGAGCTCGACGTTGCCCTCGGCGAAACCCTTTCCGACGATGACGATCGTCGGAACTCCGATCAGCTCAGCGTCGCCGAACTTGACCCCGGGCGACACCTTGGGCCGGTCGTCGAACAGCACGTCGTAGCGGTTCGCCTCGAGGTCGTCGACCAGTTTCGCCGCCGCAGCATGCACCTCGGGCTCCTTGGTCGCCGCGATCACGTGGATGTCGAACGGTGACACGTTCTTCGGCCAGATGAGACCCTTGGCGTCATTGTTGCTCTCGGCGATCACCGCGAGGATGCGGGTCACCCCGATGCCGTACGAGCCCATGGTCACGGTGACGAGCTTCCCGTTCTCGTCGAGCACCTTGAGCCCGAGTGCTTCGGCGTACTTGCGTCCGAGCTGGAAGACGTGGCCGATCTCCATCCCGCGGGCGAGCTCGACCGGGCCTGAGCCGTCGGGTGCCGGGTCGCCGGCCACCACATCCGCGACCTCGACGATGCCGTCGGAGACGAAGTCCCGACCGGCGACGAGCCCGAAGACGTGCTTGCCCTGCACGTTCGCACCGGTGATCCAGCCGGAGCCGTCGGACACCCGGGGGTCGGTCAGGAAGCGGATGCCCGTGCTCGACTCTTCGCCGAGCACCGCACCGTTCGCCGACCAGGGCCCGATGTAGCCCTTGACGAGGAGCGGAACGGCGGCGATCTGCTCGGCGGTGGCCGCCTCGACGACCGACGGGGCGAACGCCACCTCGGCGCGCTTGAGGTCGACCTCGCGATCGCCGGGCAGGCCGACGACGACGAGCTCCTTCGTGCCGTCGAGCTCGGTGAGCGACAGCACGATGTTCTTAAGCGTGTCGGCGGCGGTCCAGGGGCGGCCGTCGGGGCGAGGGTGCTTCTCGTTCGCGACATCCACCAGCGTCTGGATGGTCGGGGTGTTCGGGGTGTCGAGCACCTCCTGCGGGGTCAGCTTCTCGTAGGAGCGCGCGGCGGGTGCCTCTGTGTGGAAGGCCTCGACGTTCGCCGCATAGCCTCCGGCGCTGCGCACGAAGGTGTCTTCGCCGACGGGCGTCGGGTGGAGGAACTCTTCGCTTCGCGATCCGCCCATCGCCCCGGCGTCCGCCTGCACGATCACGTAGTCGAGGCCGAGGCGGGCGAAGATGCGCTCGTAGGCATCGCGCTGGGCCATGTACGAGACGTCGAGGCCGGCATCCGTGTAGTCGAAGGAGTAGGCGTCTTTCATCGTGAACTCGCGCCCACGCAGGAGGCCGGCACGGGGGCGGGCCTCGTCGCGGTACTTGTCCTGGATCTGATAGATCGAGAGCGGGAGGTCTTTGTACGACCCGTAGAGGTCTTTGACGAGGAGGGTGAAGACCTCCTCGTGCGTCGGGG
>JANYGT010000254.1 GCA_025362355.1 Lacisediminihabitans sp.
GGCGCCCCCCCGAACCGGGGGGGGGCCCGACCCTCGTTAATCGACGATCTTTGTCTCGAATCAGCATCTTTTTTGACATCGATCCCGGGAGCGGCGCATACTGGACAAGCAAATGTGATCGCTAACATTTTCTCGATGTGATCGCTAACATTCCCCTCTCTTTCCCGCACTGATCTGACAAAGGAGTCAACGGTGAGTTCCACCTCTGTGCCCCTTCCCGCTGGTGCCGCCGACGCGTACGTCATCGGCGTCGACTTCGGCACTCTCTCCGGTCGGGCAGTCGTCGTGCGGGTCTCCGATGGCGCCGAGCTCGGCACAGCGACCCACGACTACGAGCATGCGGTGATGGATACCGTGCTCGCCGCAACCGGCGCCGCCCTGCCGCCGGAGTGGGCGCTGCAGGTCGCCGGCGACTACGTCGAGGTGCTGAAGTCCGCGGTGCCGGCTGCGGTGGCGGCATCCGGAATCGATCCGATGAAGGTGATCGGTATCGCAACCGACTTCACCGCGAGCACCCCGCTTCCGGTGCTCGGGGACGGCACCCCGCTGAACGAGGTGCCCGGCTACGAGAACCGCCCGCACGCCTACGTGAAGCTCTGGAAGCATCACGCGGCGCAGTCGCAGGCCGACCGCATCAACGCGCTCGCGGCATCCCGTAGCGAGAGTTGGCTTCCGCGCTACGGCGGGCTCATCTCGAGCGAGTGGGAGTTCGCGAAGGGCCTTCAACTGCTCGAGGAAGATCCGGAGCTCTACGCGCTGATGGACCACTTCGTAGAGGCCGCCGACTGGATCGTCTGGCAGCTCTGCGGTCGCTACGTTCGCAACGCCTGCACCGCCGGGTACAAGGGGATGCTGCAGGACGGCGCCTACCCGAGCCGCGACTTCCTCGGGGCGCTCAACCCCGACTTCGCAGGCTTCGCGGAGACGAAGATCGCCAACGAGATCGGCCGGCTCGGCGACGCGGCCGGAACCCTGACCGCTGAGGCGGCGGGGTGGACCGGCCTTCCCGAGGGCATCGCCGTCGCGGTCGGCAACGTCGACGCACACGTGACGGCACCGGCGGCCCGCGCTGTCGAGCCGGGCCAGATGCTCGCCATCATGGGGACATCCACCTGCCATGTGATGAATTCCGACGTGCTCCGCGAGGTGCCCGGCATGTGCGGTGTCGTCGACGGCGGCATCGTCTCCGGGCTCTACGGCTACGAGGCCGGCCAGTCCGGAGTCGGCGATATCTTCGCCTGGTACGTGAAGAACCAGGTGCCGGCGAGCTACTACGAGGCTGCGGATGCCCGGGGCCTCAGCATCCACGAATATCTCACCGAGCTCGTGCGCGACCAGCCGGTCGGCGGCCACGGTCTCATCGCGCTCGACTGGCAGGGCGGCAACCGCTCCGTGCTCGTCGATGCCGAGTTGAGCGGAGTCGTTCTCGGAACGACACTCACCACGCGGCCGGAGGAGATCTACCGCGCACTCTTCGAGGCGACGGCGTTCGGCACGCGCACCATCGTTGAGACCTTCGCCGCGAGCGGGGTGCCCGTCACCGAGTTCATCGTTGCCGGCGGACTTCTTCGCAACCCCTTCCTCATGCAGGTCTACAGCGACGTGCTTCGGATGCCGATCTCGATCGTCGCGAGCCAGCAGGGCCCGGCGCTCGGGTCGGCCATCCACGCGGCGGTCGCGGCCGGTGCGTATTCCGACGTGCACTCGGCTGGCGCCGCGATGGGCAAGGTCGACCGGGCCGTCTACACGCCGGACCACGACGCGGCCGATGCCTACGACCTGCTGTATGCGGAGTACACGCTGCTGCACGACTACTTCGGTCGCGGTGAGAAGAGCGGCGGTCGCGGTGAGAAGAGCGGCGGTAACGACGTGATGCACCGCCTCAAAGCGATGAAGCGTTCCGCCCTCGAGCGCGCGATGCAACCGGTGAGCGCATGAGCGTCGACGACGTGAGGGCAGATGTTGCCAAGCTGCACGAACTGCTCGTGCGCTACGGCCTCGTCATCTGGACGGGCGGCAACATCTCCGGGCGCGTTCCCGGCGAAGACCTCTTCGTGATCAAGCCGAGCGGCGTCGAATACGACGACCTGACGGCGGCGAACATGATCCTCTGCGACCTCGATGGCACCGTCGTCGAAGGGCAGCACGCACCCTCGAGCGACACGGCGGCCCACGCCTACGTCTACCGGAACATGGCCAACGTGAATGGGATCGTGCACACGCACTCCACCTACGCGACGGCCTGGGCGGCCCGTGGCGAGGCCATCCCGTGCGTCATCACCGGCCAGGCCGACGAGTTCGGCGGCGAGATCCCGGTCGGGCCGTTCGCCATCATTGGCGACGACTCGATCGGCCGCGGTATCGTCGCGACGCTCGACGGCCACCGGTCGCGGGCGGTGCTCATGCAGAACCACGGCGTGTTCACCATCGGATCGAGCCCGCGGGACGCCGTCAAGGCGGCCGTCATAACCGAGGATGTCGCGCGCACCGTGCACATCGCGCGCCAGCTCGGTACGCCGCTCCCCATCACCGCCGAGGCGATCGACGCCCTCTTCTTCCGCTATCAGAACATTTACGGCCAGCCGCAGGATGCCCGCTTCGACCAGCACTACGGGCAAGATCCCTCAGGAGCACTCGCATGACCCGATCCATCGTCCCTGACCTCGCCACCTCGGAGGTCTGGTTCCTCACCGGAAGCCAGGGCCTCTACGGCGAGGAGACACTGAAGCAGGTCGCCGAGCAGTCGAAGCAGATCGCGGATTCGCTGGCCGGGGCATCCGACATCCCGGTCACCGTCGTCTGGAAGCCGGTGCTCACCGACTCCGACGCGATCCGTCGCATGGCGCTCGACGCGAATTCCGCGGACGACGTCGTCGGCGTCATCGCCTGGATGCACACCTTCAGCCCGGCGAAGATGTGGATCACCGGCCTCGATCTGCTGCGTAAGCCTCTGCTGCACCTGCACACCCAGGCCAATGTCGAACTGCCCTGGGACACCATCGACATGGATTTCATGAACCTGAACCAGGCCGCCCACGGCGACCGGGAGTTCGGCTACATCCAGACCCGGCTCGGCGTCGCGCGGAAGACGGTCGTCGGCCACGTGTCGAACCCGGATGTCACCGCGAAGATCGGCACCTGGACGCGGGCGGCCTGCGGCTGGGCCGCCACCCACGAACTGAAGCTCGCCCGCTTCGGCGACAACATGCGCTATGTCGCCGTCACCGAGGGCGACAAGACCGAGGCTGAGTTGCGCTTCGGCGTGCAGGTCAACACCTGGGGCGTCAACGACCTGGTCGAGGCCGTCGATGCGGCGTCCGATGCGGATGTCGACGCCCTCGTCGCCGAATACGAGGAGCTGTACGACGTCTCCCCTGAGCTCCGCGTCGGCGCCGACCGCCACGAGTCTCTGCGGTACGGCGCGCGCATCGAGCTCGGCCTTCGCTCGTTCCTCGAGGCCGGCGGTTTCAGTGCATTCACCACGAGCTTCGAAGACCTCGGCGGCCTCCGTCAGCTTCCCGGTCTCGCCGTGCAGCGGCTGATGGCCGACGGCTACGGGTTCGGCGCGGAGGGTGACTGGAAGACCGCCGTTCTCGTTCGTGCGGCGAAGGTCATGGGCGCGGGCCTCCCGGGTGGCGCCTCGCTGATGGAGGACTACACCTACAACCTGGTGCCGGGCGAAGAACTGATCCTCGGCGCCCACATGCTCGAGGTCTGCCCGTCTCTGACGAAGTCGAGGCCGAAGCTCGAGATCCACGCTCTCGGGATCGGTGGCCGCGAAGACCCGGTACGTCTCGTCTTCGACACGGATGCCGGACCGGCGATCGTGGTGGCCCTCAGCGACATGCGGGACCGCTTCAGACTCGTGGCGAACGTCGTCGAGGTCGTCGACCTGCCGCATCCGCTTCCGAAGCTTCCGGTCGCGCGAGCGATCTGGCGGCCGCAACCCGACTTCGCCACGAGCGCCGCGGCCTGGCTGACGGCGGGGGCCGCGCACCACACCGTCATGTCGACAGCGGTCGGCATCGAGGTGTTCGAAGACTTCGCGGAGATAGCAAGGAACGAGCTCGTCGTCATCGACGAGCACACCACGATTCGAGAATTCCAGCGCGAGCTGCGCTGGAACCAGGCCTATTACCGATTGGCGCAGGGCTTGTAAGACACAACAACTACTTGCCGGCGAACGACCATCGCCGCCGGTGGGGGATCCGCCTAACACCATGGACGTGGGCAGATCCGCTGAGCACCACTCACGACAACGACGTCCAACAGTAAATCGAAGGGAAACACAGTGAAAGGCACCACAGTGAAGGCACGGAAGGTACTCATCGGCATCGCCGCCGTCGGTCTCGCATTCTCACTCGCGGCCTGCTCCGGCGGCCGAGGAGGAACGTCGGGAAGCAACGACACCGGCAGCAGTAAGGGCGCTCTCATCGGCGTCGCAATGCCGACGAAGACATCCGAGCGGTGGATCAAGGACGGCGACGCCATCAAGGCCGACCTGACCAAGCTCGGCTACAAGGTCGACCTCGAGTACGGAGACGACAAGATCCCACAGCAGGTTCAGCAGATCAGCAACATGTTGACCAAGGGAGCGAAGGTACTCATCATCGCCTCGATCGACGGAACGGCGCTGAGCGACCAGCTCGACCAGGCCGCCAAGTCCGGGGTCAAGGTCATCGCTTACGACCGCCTCATCAATGGCAACAAGAACGTCGACTACTACACGACGTTCGACAACTACAAGGTCGGCGTCGACCAGGCCACCAGCCTGCTC
>JANYGT010000283.1 GCA_025362355.1 Lacisediminihabitans sp.
AAGAGCACCGGGCGCACGACCCCGTCGCGCAGCGCCTCGGCGTAGCCGTAGGTGTAGTCGGCCGCCGACGTGAGGATGCCGGCGGAGTCCATCTCGTAGCGGACGAACGGGATCGGCGAGGTGTCGGAGCGGAACGGCGTGCCGGTGAGGGACAGCCGCCGCGTTGCCATCCCGAACGCCTCGCGGATGCCGTCGCCCCAACTGAGCGCATCGCCGCCGTGGTGAACCTCGTCGAGGATGACGAGCGTTCGCCCTCCCTCGGTCATACTGCGGTGCAGCGCCGGCCGCATCGCGACCTGGGCATAGGTGACGGCGACACCGTGGAAGTGACGCCCGTGCTGCCCGTCGGCATTCTTGAACATCGGGTCGAGCCGAAGGCTCACCTTGTGGGCTGCATCGGCCCACTGGCGCTTGAGATGCTCCGTCGGGGCGACGACGGTGACCCGATCGATCTTCCGCTGGGCGATCAATTCGGTGGCGAGCCGCAGCGCGAAGGTCGTCTTTCCTGCCCCGGGCGTAGCCGCGACGAGGAAGTCCCGCGGCTCGGTCTCCCAGTAGGTCGCGAGTGCTTGTTCCTGCCACGCCCGCAGCTTGTCGGCGGTTCCGCGGGCTGCGCGCTCCGGGAAGGCCGGCGAGAGATGCTCTGCAGCGGCACGCCCCACCGGGGTGCGCCCGGGGGAAGAAGACAGCGGTTCGCTCACTTGAGAAGACACTACCCGGACCGGCCGACACCACGTCGCAGTGCCGACCGACGGGGGTTAAAGCGGAAAGCCTCCCCGCGTCGTGCGGGGAGGCTCAACTCTGCGAGCGGTGATCAGGCTCGGCGGCTGCGTCCGGTGACGAGCCCGTAGATGAGCAGCACGACGATCGCGCCGAGGATCGCGATGATCCAGGTGCGGATTTCGAAGAATCCACCAAGCGTCACGCCGAAGATGGCGCTCGCAAGAAAGCCTCCGAGCAATGCTCCGACTACACCGAGGACGAGAGTGATGATCCACCCTCCGCCCTGCCTGCCCGGCAGAATTGCCTTTGCGATCGCTCCCGCAATGAGTCCAAGAACGATCCAGCCGATGATTCCCATGATGACCTCCAGCACATCATTCGATGGCCCGACGGATGCGCCGAGCCGTCCTCTACTGTGCCCGAGCCGTGAATCCGGTTCAACCGGGTTGACCATGCCCCCGAACGGGGGTAGCGAATGCGTTGCGCCCTCCAGCGGTGGCAAGGTTGGTCAATGGTCCAAAAACACCCGTGGTCGCGATATGTCGCTCTCGGAGACTCGTTCACCGAGGGAATCGGGGATCCCCGCCCCGAGAGTCCCGGCGGATTCGGTGGCTGGGCCGACCGCGTCGCCGAGGTGTTGAGTGAGCAGGCGCTCGAAGAGAAGACCGGGGACTTCGCCTATGCGAACCTGGCCATCCGCGGTCGACTGCTCCAGCAGATTCTGGATGAGCAGGTGGATGTCGCGCTCTCGCTGCGTCCCGACCTGATCACGATCTCCGCGGGTGGCAACGACATCATCCGTCCGAACACCGATCCCGACGAGGTGGCCGGTCGGCTCGAGGCCGGGGTCGAGAAGCTCCGCTCGCTCGGGGCGACCGTCGTGCTGTTCACCGGACCGGATGTCGGCCTCACCCCGGTCATGCGGCGCCTTCGCGGCAAGGTGGCGATCTACAACGAGAACCTGCGGGCCATCGCGCTGCGGCACGGTCTCGTGGTCGCCGACATGTGGGCTCTCCGTGAGCTCAGGGATACCCGCATGTGGGCCCCCGACCGCCTGCACTTCTCACCGATCGGCCACACCACGATCGCGCGGATGGTGTTGGAATCCCTCAACGTGACGAACGATCTCGAGCCCTACAACCCGGAGCCGCTCGCCAGGGTGCTCTGGCACCAGGCACGCACGGAGGACATCGGCTGGGCGAGGGAGTACCTCGTGCCGTGGGTCATCCGTCGCATCCGGCATCAGTCATCCGGCGATGGGATAACTCCGAAGCGACCGGATGCCGGCCCCTATCGCACCTCGCTCTAGCGGCCGAACTGGGCTGCGGCCGGGCAGTCGAACGGCTTGTTCGCCGAGAGGCCGACCTTGTTCAGGTACCGCACGACGATGCCGTAGGACTCGGTCAGCGTGGTCTCTGTGTAGAGGATGTGGTGGGTGTCGCAGTATTCCTTGACGATCTCTTGCGCCTTGGCGAGGTGCGGGCGCGGCATGTTCGGGAACAGGTGGTGCTCGATCTGGTAGTTGAGTCCACCCATGTAGGTGTTCATCGCCCAGTTGTTCTTGATGTTGCGCGAGGTGAGCACCTGGCGGCGGAGGAAGTCGACCCGGCTGTCGTTCGGGAGGATCGGCATACCCGTGTGATTCGGGGCGAAGGATGCACCCATGTACACGCCGAAGACTGCGAGCTGAACGCCGATGAACGCGAAGGCCATACCGAGCGGGAGGAACGCGAAGATGACGGCGAGGTAGGCGATCGTGCGGGTCATCAGCATGGTGATCTCGAGCCAGCGCTTGTCGACCTTCCCGCGACCGAAGACGGTGAGGAATCCGTGGCGGTGGAGGTTGATCCCCTCGAGCATCAGCGCGGGGAAGAAGATGTAGCCCTGGCGGCGGGTCAGCCAGGCGTAGACGCCGGTCGCCTTCGCGGCATCCACCTCCTGGAAGGAGATGAAGTCGCGCTCGATGTCGGTGTCTTTTCCGATGACGTTCGGGTTCGAGTGGTGGCGGCTGTGCTTGGTCATCCACCACGAGTAGCTGATGCCGACGAAGAGGTTCGCGAGGGTGCGCCCGGCGATGTCGTTCGCCTTGCCGGAGGTGAAGACCGTGCGGTGGGACGCCTCGTGGGTGAGAAACGCGAGCTGGGTGAAGATGATCCCGAGTGCACCGGCGATGAGCAGCTGGTACCAGCTGTCGCCGAGAAGGATGAATCCGGCGGCCGCACCGCCGAGGGCCGTCACGAGCACGCCGAAGATGATGGCGTAGTACGACGTGCGACGACGGAGGAGACCGGCCTCGCGAACGGTGCGAAGAAGGGCCGAATACTCCGTTGTCGGGTTTTGCCGATTTCCGCCAGGACGAGTCTTGGTGAAGGTGACGACAGGGGCGGCGGTTGCAACGGAGTCGGTCACGGTACCTCGGATCTGAGTGACTGCAAAGTCGGGTGGAGATGGGCGGATGCCCGGAGAGTGGTTGCCCCAACACTAGGTGCACATACTGGGAGAGCTATGCATATATGCGTGCATCCGCATAAAGAAATCGTCTAGTTTCCGTTGAACGTACTGAACGGGTTCGTGAGTCTCCACCAGGGTCCGGGGTCGGCTATCGTGCGGCTGAATCTCAGGGGAATCGTGACTTTCGCGGTGCCGACGGTGAAGGTGACGACGCCGGCGGGGCTACCTTTCACCACCAGTCGAACGGATGCCGGAGAGACGGCGGACGTCACCGGCGTGTCGCTCCAGACGACGACCTTCTGCGTTCGGGAGGCGACCGCATCGGTGGCCTGACGCCAGGGGGTCGTGTAGGCGGCGAACCTCTGGCCCTTGACCGTGAGGGTCACCTCTGAGAAACCGCTCTTGGCCGCGGCAAGCAGTGCGGATACCGCGGGATAGAGGGCGTCGTGATTGGCCGCGCCGATGACGACTCCGACGAGGACGATCGATTTTCTGCCGACACTGAAACTGCTGGCGAAGAGCAGATTGGATCCGGAGGTGTCGAGTGTCCCGGTCTTCACCCCGATCACTCCGGCAGTTCCGAGCAGCTCATTGGTGTTCTTGATCGCGCCGACGAGGGGAACCGTCGCCGTCTTCGTGCCGACGATCGCTGCGACGATCGGACTCGCGAGCGCCAGCTTGCCGAGCGCGATCAGGTCGGACGCCGTGCTGGTGTTGGCTGGGTCGATCCCCGTCGGTTCCGCGAGTGAGGTGTGGGTGAGGCCGTGCGACGTGAGCCACGCCCTCGTTGCGGTGACATACGCGGCGTTCGAGCCGAAAGCCCAGTCGGCGAGCGCTTCGGCGTAATTGTTCGCGGAGGCGACGAGTGAGATCTCGAGCACCTCGTGCTCCGACATCGAGCTGCCGGTCGCCATCGGTTTCACCGTTCCCTGAAGTGCGACGTACTTGGCATAGAGCGCATGATCGGATGCTGAGAAGGTGATGGTCGGGCCCTCCTCGCCGACAGCGAGGGGCTTTGCCTCGAGGGTGACGAGGGCCGTCACGATCTTCGAGATACTCGCGATCGGCAGTGGGCCGGTGGTCCCGCTGGCCGAGAGCACGCCGGGGTAGCCGACCGCCCCGATCGCGCTCGCGCCGAAGCTCGGCCAAGCCAGCTGCGCCGCCTTCGTCACCGGGGTGACGGCGGCCGTCGTCGTGCGATGCGCGTAGGAGAGCGGCGCGAGGAGCGTGAACGGAAGATAGAGCAGCACCGCGACGATGAGCGCGACGATGCCCACGGCGACGGCCCGCCGCCGCCGGTAGATCTGTTGGCGCTCTGACCGCATTGGCTCAGGATAACCACTGATCACCCGGGTGGACCGCAGCACCACTCATCGCTGACGGATCGCCCAGAGCGCCACGGCACTCGCCGACGCGACGTTGAGGGAGTCGACCCCGTGAAGCATCGGGATGGTCACGAGGGAATCCGCGGCGTGGATGGCATCGCGGCTCAGTCCGTCCCCTTCTGTGCCGAGAAGCAGCGCGATCTTCGCCGGAGGCTCGGCGGCGAAGTCGGCGAGGTCGACCGCATCGTCCGAGAGCGCGAGGGCCGCGATGTGGAATCCGGCGTCGTGGAGGATGTCGGCGCCCTCCGGCCATTCAGGCAGTCGGGTCCACGGCACCTGGAGCACCGTTCCCATGCTCACCCTGACGCTCCGTCGATAGAGCGGATCGGCACACCGCGGCGTGATGAGAACCGCGTCGGCGCCGAGGCCGGCCGCGGCCCGGAAGATCGCGCCGACATTGGTGTGGTCGACCACATCCTCGATCACGACGATCCGCGTTGCCCCGGCGATCACCTCTGCCGCCGTTCGAAGGGGCGGCCGATGCATCGAGGCGAGGGCTCCGCGGTGCAGGTTGTAGCCGGTGAGCTGCTCGAGCAGCGATCCCGACCCGACATAGACGGGAATGTCGCTGTCTCGGACCAGCGGCTCGACATCCGCGATCCACTGCTCCTGCAGCAGCACCGACCGTGGTCGGTGCCCGGCGGCGAGAGCGCGGGTGATCACCTTGGTCGACTCGGCGATGTAGAGGCCGCCGGCCGGCTCGGTGACCCGACGGAGGGCGACGTCGGTGAGACGCGAATAGTCGGCGAGCCCGGGATTGCCGGTGGCGGAGTCGTCGAGATCGTCGATTCGGATGATGCGCATGGGGTTCCCCGCTCCGGCCGGTATTCCGGCGTACCAGCCGCCGATCTGCAGCATTCGGAAACATATCCGAAAACTCGGGTGTTTAGGCTGGGGGTGCGTCATCGTGCCGGCTAACCGACGCGCACCACGAATTGCAAAACGACGAGGGGAGACCGAATGGCTGCGGATGCCCCGGCGCTCGCCGAGTCGGCTCCCACCTCGGGGGCCCCGGCCCGTTCCTGGCCGGCGGCATCGATCGAACAACTCGACCTGGCGTCCGATGCGTTGGGCGGACGAGTCATCGCTGTCCTCACCGGCGCCGGGATGAGCACCGACTCCGGCATCCCCGACTATCGCGGCGAAGGTGCCGCGCCGCGCAATCCGATGACCTTCAGCCAATTCCTCAGCAGCGCCGACTACCGTAAACGCTACTGGGCCGGCAGTCACCTCGGGTGGCAGCGTTTCGACGGTGCACGGCCGAACGACGGACATCGCACCCTCGCCGCTCTCGAGGCTTCCGGCATCGTGAACGGCATCGTCACCCAGAACGTCGACGGGCTGCACCTGCGCGCTGGATCCCAGCGTGTCGTAGATCTGCACGGCACCATGGACCGTGTCCGCTGCCTCACCTGCGGCCAGACCTTCGCCCGTGCCGACACCGCACTCCGCATCGCCGCAGCCAATCCGTGGCTGGACGAGCCGAACTCGTTCGAACTCGGCCCCGACGGGGATGTCGCCTTCACCCAGATCAACGATTTCGTCACCCCCGACTGCACCGTCTGCGGCGGCATCCTGAAGCCCGACATCGTCTTCTTCGGCGAGTTCATCCCGACCGAGAAGTTCATCGAGGCGAGTGCCCTCGTTCAGTCTGCCGAGGCGCTCATCATCGCCGGGTCGTCGCTCGTCGTCAATTCAGGAATCCGCCTTCTCGACCAGGCAACCAAACGCAAGATGCCGGTGGTGATCATCAACCGTGGGGTGACGAAGGGTGATCCCCGCGCCACGGTTAAGATTGATGCTGGTACGACGGGAACGCTCGCTCAGCTCGCGGAACGGTTGACTACCTGACCTGACAGAAGGAACGCCATGACGCTGATCTACCTCGTGCGCCATGGCGAGACCGACTGGAATCGGGAGCGTCGCATCCAGGGCAGCACGGATATCCCGCTCAACGACACCGGTCGGGTGCAGGCTGCGCGAACCGGAGCGCTCCTCGCCCGGCGCACCTGGGACGGTATCGCGGCGAGCCCGCTCTCCCGTGCGCGCGAGACGGCCGAGATCATCGCCCGCGAACTGGGATCGCGGGGACCGGGTGTCGACGGCATCGAGATCATCGAGAACATCGCGGAGCGTCGATACGGTGACGCCGAAGGCCTCACCGATCGTGAGCTGTCGATGCGCTTTCCGAACGGCACGCCTGTGCCAGGGCGGGAGCACCGTGATGACGTCGCGGCCCGTGCGGTGCCGGCGCTCGTGCAACTGGCGGAGCGGCATCCGGGAAGCAACCTGATCGTGACGAGCCACGGCGGGATCATCCGCGCGGTGCTCAACGCCGTCGCCCCGCTCTCACCGAAGCATCACAGCGTTCCGATCACCAACGGATCGGTGCACAGCTTCCGCCTGGTCGACGGCAGCCTCGAACTCGTCGCCTTCGACGACCCGATCGAGGAGGAATCGATCGGCGACGGCTGCGGCGACCTCGTCGACCAGAACGGTGTCGAGGGCCGCGAGAGCAGCTGACCGCTACCGCCCGGCGGCGGGGCCGTCGGCCATCATCGAGGTGAAGAGCTCGAACAGCTGCCGACCGGACTTCTCCCAGCTGAACTCGCCGGCGTGCGCGCGGGCTCGGGCGGTCAGCGACATCCACTCCCCCGGTTCGTCCATCGAACGAACGGCCTCAGCGAATGCCTCCGGACTCTCCTGGTTGAAGAAGACGGCGGCGTCACCACCGACCTCTCTGAACACCGGGATGTCGCTGATCACAAGCGGTGTACCGGCGTTCAGGCCTTCGATCAACGGGATCCCGAATCCCTCGTCGCGACAGGCCGATACCATCGCGGTCGCTTCGAGGAGGGCTGCCAGATATTCCTCGTCACTCACGCCGTTGTCGAAGCGAATCGAGCCGGGCGGGGCGAGGGCTGCGATGCGCTCGCGCGTCTCGTCGCTGACCCGGCTGAGAAGGCGCAGCGTGTAGCCGGGCAGAAAGTGCATCGCCTTCGCGAGCGTCTCGACGTTCTTATTCGGCATGAACGTGCCCATGTAGACGAGCGACTTCGTTCCGTCGGCAGATCCGACGGGGTAGGCGCGTTGCGGCAGTGCGGACTCCTCGATGCCGGGACGGATCACCACGAGCGGTCGGGTCGTCAGGTGCACCACGTTCATCTCCCGCTCGCAGTTGTACGAACCGGTGACCACGGCCTCCGCGCGATTCAGAGTGAGTCGCTCGGGCCAGTAGGCGAGATGGTAGAGGAACCAGATCGCTCGAACGATCGGGCTGAACTCCTTCGGCGGGGTACGGGTGCGATAGAAGACCATGTCGTGCACGGTGAGAACGAGCTTGTACCCCTTGCGCCCGGTGGACCCGATGGTCTGCATCGGGCAGAACACGATGTCGGGCTTCTCGCGATTCAGTGCGTACAGGGGCACGAACGGTTCGAGCAGGCTGTGACCCGGCCGGGTTTTGATCCAAGGCAGGTCGGGCAGCATGGCGAGCTGGCGCTCGTCGTGGATGAGCATGGTGACGGGATGGAGCTTCGAGAACGCTTCGACGAGTCCGGCGGTGTAACGGCTGATGCCGTCGTGTCGCGGGAACTTGGTGAACCTGCAGTCGAAGATGATCTTCACGTCAACCGGGCCCGTCTGTTTCGAGACGCGTCAGAAATCGACGGATGGAGTCGGCCGCGCGCTCCGGCACCTCGTAGTGGATGAGATGGCCGACTCCATCGAGCTCTGTCAGGCTGGCATTCGGGATCGCATCGCGCAGGTCGCGCACCGCCTCGATCGGCGTGATGTCGTCGAGATCCGCCGCCAGCAGAAGCGTCGGCATCGGGATGGCGGCGGCGAACTGCGACACGTGTGCACTGATCGATGCCTCGAATGCCTCGACGACGAGGTCTCGGCTGGCGAACCGATTGAAGTACGTGTGATGTTCGCGGAAGATCCACGCCCGTAGCCCTTTGTCTTTCGTCTTCGTGAGGGAGACGTTCACGAAGTGCACGATGAGCCAGTGCCGCAGCATCCACAATCCGAGACGCTCCGGAAGTCGCCCAGCGAGACGGTAGAAGGCGACCGTGATCTTCGTCGCGAAGGCGTTCGGTCCCTCGAGACCGGAGATCGCGATCGGATTGACGAGGATCAGCGCCGGAGGTCGGAGCCCGTTCGCCACAGCGTGCGCGGAGATGATCGATCCGAAGGAGTGACCGAGCACGATCGCTGTGCCGTCGAGGCCGAGGGCGCCGATGAATTCGGTCAGCCAGCGCGCGTAACCCTCGATGCTGTGGGGCGCTTCGGTCATCGGCGTCGACTCACCGAAGCCGGGCATGTCGGGTCCGATCCAGCGGATGTCCGGCAGTTGGGCGATGACCGGCTCGAGTCCGTGATGCTCCCCACGGTAGCCGTGGGCGACCACGATCGTGGTCGTTGCGTCCGCAGGGCCGTAGACCCAGTACTTCGTACGGCTGCCGAGCAGGTCGATCTCATGAACCTCGACCGGCATGCGATCGAGCAGTTCTCGGAAGGGGGACTGGATGCTCATCGCCTGACAGTCTACGGATTCGCGAGGCGCTCCCGGACCCTTGGAGCGCGAGCCTAGACTTGTCGACGACCCTCTTTCGTGCCGCCTGACGTGCCGACGAATGCTCTGGAAAGGAGCACCGTGAGCTTTACCGCCCCGATCCAGTTGCCGGGCCTCACCCTCGACCCGCGGTGGTATCGGCGCTCGGTTTTCTACGAGGTCATGGTGCGCTCCTTCGTCGACAGCAACGGTGACGGGTCGGGCGACCTGCAGGGTCTCCTGTCGAAGCTCGACTACCTGCAGTGGCTCGGGGTCGATGCGCTCTGGCTGCCGCCGATCTACCAGTCGCCGCTTCGGGACGGCGGGTACGACGTCTCCGACTTCCGCAGCATCCTTCCCGAATTCGGCACCCTCGACGAGTTCAAGGATCTCGTCACCAAGGCGCACGAACGAAACATGCGCATCGTCATCGATTTCCCGCTGAACCACACGTCCGATCAGCACGACTGGTTTCAGCAGTCCCGGAGCGACCCGGAGGGGCCATACGGCGATTTCTACGTCTGGAACGACGACGACGACAAATACCCGAACATCCGCATCATCTTCGTCGACACCGAGGAATCCAACTGGGCGTTCGACTCGCAGCGTCGCCAGTTCTACTTCCACCGGTTCTTCTCGCACCAGCCCGACCTCAACTTCGAGAATCCTGCCGTCCAGGATGCCGTCATGGACATCATGCGGTTCTGGCTCGATCTCGGGGTGGACGGCATCCGTCTCGACGCGATCCCGTACCTCTTCGAATCCGAGGAGGGCAACGGTGAGGGCGAGGCCCCGACCCACGACTACATCAAGCGCATCCGCCAGATGTTCGACGACGAATACCCCGGACGGATCATGATCGCCGAGGCCAACCAGTGGCCGCGTGAGGTCGCCGCATTCTTCGGGACGGAAGAAGAGCCGGAATGCCACATGGCGTTCGACTTCCCCGTGATGCCGCGCATCTTTTACTCGCTGCGCTCGCAGAATGCGGCGGAACTCACGCGCATCCTCTCCGAGACGACCGATATCCCTGAGGGCGGCGGATGGGGCGTCTTCCTGCGTAACCACGACGAGCTGACTCTCGAGATGGTCTCGGAGGAATACCGCCAGGCGATGTACGGCTGGTACGCCTACGACCCGAGGATGCGGTCGAACATCGGCATCCGGCGTCGGCTGGCGCCGCTGCTCGACAACTCCAGGGCCGAGCTGGAGCTGGCGCACGCCCTGCTGTTCAGCCTCCCCGGCAGCCCGTTCCTCTACTACGGCGACGAGATCGGGATGGGCGACAACATCTGGCTGCCCGACCGCGACGCCTCACGAACGCCGATGCAGTGGACCCCCGATCGCAACGCCGGATTCTCCTCTGCCGACCCCGGCAAGCTGTACCTTCCGGTCGTGCAGTCGCTCGTCTACAACTACAACCTGACGAACGTGGAGTCGCAGCTCGCGCAGTCGCGGTCGCTGCTGCACTGGGTGCGGAACGTCATCCACGTGCGTAAGGCGCATCCGGCGTTCGGACTCGGGTCGATCACGGTTCTTCAGACGAACCACGAGTCGGTGCTCGCCTTCATCCGGCACTACGACGGTTCGGGGACGCAGTTCGGGGACTCGGCCGAAGACATCCTCTGCGTGTTCAGTTTCGCCCACAATCCCGTCGCCGTGACGCTCTCAGCCGAACAGTTCACCGGCTCGCATCTCTACGACCTGTTCGGAGGCGGCGAATTCCCAGCGATAGCCGAGGACGGAACGCTCACTCTCACGCTCGGAACACAGAGCTTCTATTGGCTGCACGTCGGAACGCCGAACCCTGCCGGTGGTCGCCCGTAGGATTGCCCGGTATCGCCGGACAGATACGTAGACGGGCAGCGTTATGAGTGAACCCTGGTTCGACCGCCTCGGGGTCTTCGACCTCGAGACGACGGGAATCGACACCGAGACGAACCGCATCGTGTCGGCGTACGTCGGAGTGATCGATGCTGTGGGCGAGCCGAAGGGCGTGTCGTGGCTCGCCGACCCCGGGGTGGAGATCCCGATCCAGGCCACCGCGGTGCACGGCATCTCGACGGAGCGCGCCCGTTCCGAGGGGCGCCCGGCCGCCGACGTGGTCGCTGAGATCGTCGCGGTCATCCGCGCTCTCTTCGCGCAGGGTGTGCCGCTCGTCGTCTACAACGCCGCCTACGACCTGACGCTGCTCAATCGCGAATGCCTTCGTTACGGGATCGAGCCGCTCGGCGAGCCAACACCGGTGATCGATCCACTCGTCATCGATCGGGCGATGGACCGCTACCGCAAGGGAAAGCGCACCCTCGAGGCCGCGGCCGAGTACTACGGAATCGAACTGATGGATGCCCACGATGCGGAAGCGGATGCGGTCGCAGCCGGTCGCGTAGCCCAGGCCATCGCGCGCAAATACTCCGATACCCTCGGCGAAGACGTCGTGCTCGTCCACACGAACCAGGTCGCCTGGGCGGCCGACAACGCCACCAGCTTCCAGGAGTACATGCGGCGCACGAAAGACCCGACCTTCGTAGCCGAGGGCGCGTGGCCGGAGCGCTGACCGGGCGCTGGGATCGGCTGCCGCGGATCGCGCCGGGTACGAGGGCTGTCGTCTACCTCGCTTGCGCCAAGCTCTTCGCAGTGGGATTGTTTTTCCTACTTGGACTCAGTGACCTGGCTACGTTGATCGGCGTCGCATTCATCTATGTCCCGATTTTCGGTGGTGCCCTCATACTCCACCTCCGGGCGCTGAATCGAAGTGGACCGCGCAGCAACGCCAGCTTTAGACTCCTGACTGAGAACGCAGACAGACCCCGCACGGCTGAACATCACGTTCGATTTCCCGCGGAGCTGTGGCGTGACTTTCCCACTTATCTTTTCTCGCAATTTCTCATCGCCTGTGCTCTACTCGGGTTTGTCGCCACCTTCGTTGCGCATTTCTTTTCGTCGCCGATTCACTACATCCGCGAGGCATTCGTCTACGGTACTGCGGCGGTAGTTTTCTTCGTCTTGTTCTTGATACTGCGCCATCGTTACCTTCGCCTCCGCGACGTCGACTTCTCCACTGCTCCCCCGGCAGTCATCCACGTGGTTGCCGCTCTTCTCGTCGACTCCGATGGTCGCGCCCTGATGGTGCGCAAACGCGGCACCGACAGGTTCATGCAGCCGGGCGGGAAGCCGGAGGCCGGCGAGACGGGCGCGGAAGCACTCTCCCGCGAGTTGGAAGAGGAACTGGGGCTGCTCATCCCGCCGACGGAGCTCACCTTTGTCGGCCAGTTCGTCACGGCAGCGGCGAACGAAGAGGACACGATTCTTCACGCCGACGTGTTCGACGCCCCGGTCGTGACCTCGGCAGTCGCGGTGAGGGCCGAGATCGAGGAGCTGCTCTGGGTCGATCCGGCGAATCCGGGCTACATCGAACTCGCACCCCTCAGCAGCGACGAACTGCTGCCGCTGCTTGCTGCTCGTCGCACCGGCAAGTCCGCGCCCTGACCGCCTTCCACCGCCACCGCGTCGTCGAGAAGCCACTTTTCGGCTCGAATCTCGAAATCCAGGCCCCACCTTCGGCTTCTCGACGCGCCGCCGTCACCCGGCTGCGGGCGGCCGTGCGGCGGCCCCCCGCAGGCCCGTCTACCCGCAGCCGCCGTCTCGCCCAGCCCTACCTTTGCCCGAGGGCTTCACAACTCATGCTGTTTGCCATGACGGACCGAATTGCACGCCGGAATTCCGGGTTTTTCCAGCCCCGGCCGCGCAAACAGCGTGAGTCATGGTCGCGGGTGCAGGGCCGGCTGGCACGAGCCGGTGGGGCCCGGGCCGGTCAGCCCGCGAGATACCTCGGGCGGCCGACGATTAACGAACGGATGGCGCCGGACCGAAGTCTGGCGCCATCCGAGAACAGGGTTACTTGCCGAAGTTCTTGTAGCGCGAGTTGAACTTCTCGACGCGGCCGGCGCTGTCGAGGATGCGCTGCTTACCCGTGTAGAAGGGGTGCGATGCCGACGAGATCTCGACATCGATGACCGGGTAGGTCACGCCGTCCAGCTCGATTGTCTTGTCGCTCTTGACCGTCGAACGGGTGAGGAAGGTCTCGCCGCTGGCGAGATCGCGGAAGACGACCGGCGCGTAGTCGGGGTGGATGTCAGACTTCATGGGATTTTCCTTCGTGGAAGACGTGCAGTTGGTGAAGTGCCGCGATACGAGCTGAGCGGCAGAAACTTAGGGCCGAGGGCCAGCGTCTTACATTACCAGATCAGACACGATAACGCCGAGCGGTGTCAGTGATCAGACCGCTCGTGCGCTGAACCGTCCGTCGTTCCTCTCGAGGGTCAGCTCTAGCCCGAAGGTCTCGCTGAGATTATGCGCCGTGATCACCTCGTCGATGGGACCAGCCGCCGTGATATGTCCGTCTGCGAGGAGGAGGGCGTGGCCGAACCCGAGCGGGATCTCCTCGACATGATGGGTGACCATGATGATCGCCGGCGCCTGCGGGGCGGTCGCATAGCCGCCGAGAAGCTGCAGCAGTTCCTCACGGGCGCCGAGGTCGAGGCTGGCCGCCGGTTCGTCGAGCAGCAGCAGTTCCGGGTCGGTCATCACCGCGCGCGCGATCTGCACCCGCTTCTGTTCCCCGTCACTCAGTCCGCCGAAGGCGCGGTCTTTCAGGTGGTCGAGCTTCCACTCCGCGAGAACCCGGAGCGCCCGGCGGGTGTCGATGTCTTCGTAGTTCTCGTTCCAGCGACCGGCCACCGCGTAGGCGGCGGTCAGCACGACATCCAGCACCTTTTCATTGCCGGGGATACGGCGAGCCATCGCCGTCGAGGCGAAACCGATACGCGGACGCAGTTCGAAGACGTCGACCGAGCCCAGCTGGTCGTTCAGGATGCGCGCCGTTCCGGAAGTCGGATGGATCAGCGCGGCGGCTACCTGGAGGATCGTGGTCTTGCCGGCGCCGTTCGGGCCGAGGATGACCCAGCGCTCGTCGCCGTCGACGGTCAAATTGACAGCGTCGAGGATGGTGTTGCCATCCCTGACGACCGAGAGGTCGGTGAGCTCAAGAACGCTTGCCATGTGCCAAGACTACCGGTGACTCGTCGGGTCTCAGGCGAGGACGGAGCGGTAGATCTCCTGTGTCCGTTCTGAGATCGCGTGCCAGCCGAAGTCCCGTTCCGCCCGTGCCCGCCCGGCCGCGCCCATGGTGCGGGCGGCCTCCGGATCACTCACGACCTCGGTCAGGATGCGGGCGAGATCGTCGACGAACTTCTGCGGATTCAGCGGTGTGCCGGTGCCGTCGTCCGCCTGCTCGATCGGAACGAGTCGGCCCGTGACACCCTCGTCGACCACCTCGGGGATGCCCCCTGTCGCCGTCCCGACGACGGGTGCCCCACACGCCATCGCCTCGAGGTTGACGATGCCGAGCGGCTCGTAGACCGAGGGGCAGACGAAGGTCGTCGCCGCGGTCAGCACGGCCGACAGGTCTGGCTGGCTCAGGATCTCCTCGATCCAGACGACACCGGTGCGCTCCTTCTGCAGTTCGGCGACGCCGGCCTGCACCTCGGCGAGGATCTCGGGGGTGTCGGGGGCTCCGGCGCAGAGGATGAGCTGCACGTCTTTCGGAAGCTTGGCGGCCGCGCGAAGCAGGTACGGAAGCCCCTTCTGGCGGGTGATGCGTCCGACGAAGACGACGGAGGGGCGACCGGAGTCGATGCCGAGCGCCCGCAGCAGCTCCTCGTTCTGCACCGGCTTCCACTTCTGGAGGTCGATGCCGTTGTGCACGACGGAGACCCGACTCTCGTCGAGAAACGGATACGACCTGAGGATGTCGCGACGCATGCCATGGCTGACGGCGATGATCGCATCCGCGGCCCGGAACGCGTTGCTCTCGATCCAGCTGGATACGCGGTATCCGCCCCCCAGCTGCTCGGCCTTCCAGGGGCGGAGCGGCTCGAGGCTGTGCGCCGTGACGACATGGGGGATGCCGTGGAGCAACTGCGCGAGCTGGCCGGCGCCGTTCGCGTACCAGGTGAGGGAGTGCACGAGGTCTGCTCCCCCGGCGTCCTGCGCCATCTGGAGGTCGACGCCGAGAGTCGCGAGCGAGGGATTCGCCTTGGTCAACTGCGGCGGTACGAGGTAGGCGTAGACGCCCTGCTCATCGCGCGGAAGCCCGAAACATCGTACGAGGACATCGATGTCGAGCCGGAGGGCCTTCACGAGTTCGGCAACATGGACGCCCGCTCCGCCATAGACCTCCGGCGGATATTCACGGGTCAAAAGATCGACTCTCACCCCTGAACGGTAGCGCATGCCTGCTAGTGCATGTGCTTGGCTGCCCCTACGCTTGAAGCCATGGCATCGAAGAAGATTTTCGGGATCGTCCTCGCGGGCGGTGAAGGCAAACGGCTCATGCCGTTGACGGCTGACAGGGCGAAGCCCGCTGTCCCCTTCGGTGGCAACTACCGTCTGATCGACTTCGCCCTCTCGAATCTCATCAATTCGGGACTTCGCCAGATCGTCGTGCTGACGCAGTACAAGTCCCACAGTCTCGACCGCCATGTGTCGCAGACCTGGCGACTCGATGGACTCACGAGCTCCTACGTCGCATCGGTGCCGGCGCAGCAGCGTCTCGGAAAGCGATGGTTCGCCGGGTCGGCGGACGCCATCCTGCAGAGCCTCAACCTGCTGCGGGATGAGAAGCCCGACATCGTCGTCGTGGTCGGCGCGGACCACGTCTACCGCATGGACTTCAGCCAGATGATCGACGCTCACCTCGCATCCGGTGCCGGGGTGACGGTTGCGGCGATCAGGCAGCCGCTGGCCCTTGCCGACCAGTTCGGCGTCATCCAGCTCGATCCGGACGACCCGACCCGCATCGCCCAGTTCCTCGAGAAGCCGAAGGATGCCGTCGGCCTCGCAGACTCGCCCCACGAGGTGCTGGCATCCATGGGCAATTACGTGTTCGACGCCGACATCCTGATGGATGCCGTGATCCGTGACGGGGAACTCTCGAGTTC
The DNA here is from genome assembly GCA_025362355.1 of Lacisediminihabitans sp. Taxonomy (GTDB): domain Bacteria; phylum Actinomycetota; class Actinomycetes; order Actinomycetales; family Microbacteriaceae; genus Lacisediminihabitans. Next base: position 16,116 of record JANYGT010000283.1, read on the forward strand.
CAATCACGACATGGGCGGCGACATCGTTCCCGACTTCGTGTCGCGCGGTGACGCCGCCGTGTACGACCTCAACCGCAACGAGGTGCCGGGCGCGACGGACCGCGACCGGTACTACTGGCGGGATGTCGGAACGATCGAGTCGTTCTTCGAGGCCCACCAGGACCTCATCTCCGCCCTCCCGATCTTCAACCTCTACAACAGCGAATGGCCGATCTTCAGCCAGCAGCTGAACTCTCCGCCGGCCAAGTTCGTGAGGGACTCCAAGGGAAACCTCGGAACGACGATCGACTCCATCGTGTCCCTCGGGTCGTTGCTGTCCGGCGCGCACATCGAGCGGAGCGTTCTCGGGCCGTGGGCGACCATCGAATCCGGGGCGACCGTCATCGACTCCATCGTCTTCGACCGCGTCCGAATCGGACCGGATGCGACGGTCCGCCGGGCCATACTCGACAAAGAGGTCATCGTGACCGCCGGGGCGACCGTCGGCGTCGATGCGGATGCCGACCGGGCTCGCGGATTCACGGTGACGGAGTCCGGCATCACCATCGTCGGCAAGGGCGTGACGGTAGCCTGAGTCCGGCCCCATCCGCCCACTCGCACAGGACCCCAATGCCCCGCTTCCTGGTAGTCCTCGACGTCGATTCCACCCTCATCGAGAACGAGGTGATCGAGTTGCTCGCGGATGTCGCCGGCTCCGGTGAGCAGGTGGCAGCCATCACCGCCTCGGCCATGAACGGGGACGTCGACTTCGAGCAGAGTCTCCGCGCGCGGGTCGCGACTCTCGCCGGACTGCCGGAGTCGACCTTCGCCGAGGTCGCCGCGAAGATCGAAGTCACGGCCGGTGTGCAGACGATGATCGAGGTCGTGCACGCTGCCGGCGGCCGGGTCGGTGTGGTGTCCGGGGGCTTCCACGAGTTGATCGATGCCATCGCCGACAGGCTCGGGCTCGACTATCGGAGGGCGAATCGCCTCGAGGTGGTCGACGGGATTATCACCGGTGGGCTCGTCGGGCCGATCATCGATGCGAAGGCCAAGGCGGACACGCTTCGGGAATGGGCCGCCGACTTCGGGGTGGAGCTCGCCCAGACGGTCGCGGTCGGCGACGGTGCCAACGATCTTCCGATGATGGCGATCACCGGTCTTGCGGTCGGCTTCGACGCCAAGGCACCCGTGCGAGACGAGGCACACGTGTTGCTCGATGAGCGCGATCTGAGCGCTCTACTCCCCCTGCTCGGTCTGCGCGGCTAGCTATACATCGATCAATGGCCCATGCCGAGGCCGCCATCGACGGGGATGACGGCGCCGGAGATGTAGCCGGCATCGTCCCCGGCGAGCCACGCGATCACTTTGGCGACTTCCTGGGGTGTGCCGAATCGTGCCGCCGGAATCGACTTCTTGTAGGCCGACTGCTGCTCGGGCGGCAGTTCAGCCGTCATGTCCGTCTCGATGAAGCCCGGGGCGACGACGTTGGCCGTGATGCCCCGCGATCCGAGCTCCCGAGTGACGGAACGGGCGAGGCCGATGAGTCCGCTCTTCGAGGCGGCGTAGTTGACCTGGCCGGCGGAACCGAGCAACCCGACGACGCTCGAAACCAGGATGATGCGGCCGTACTTCGCCTTCAGCATGCCTTTCGACGCACGCTTGACGACGCGGAACGCCCCCGTCAGGTTCGTGTCGATCACCGAGGTGAAGTCTTCGTCCGACATCCGCAGCAGGAGGGTGTCCCTGGTGATCCCCGCGTTGGCGACGACCACCTCCACCGGGCCGAAAGCCGCCTCGACGGTGGTGAATGCCGCATCGATGGAGGCGGCATCCGTAACGTCCGCGATCACGGTGAGCGTGCCATCAGGACCTTCGCCCGATCGCGCTGTCACCGCTACCCGGTGACCCTGTGCGACGAGTTCCTGAGCAATCGCCCTACCTATTCCTCGGTTGCCCCCGGTCACGAGTACCGTGCGTTTCGTGGTCATGGATCCAGCTTTCACTCGCGGCAAACTCCCACAATCTTAGACGTAGGCTTAGGACAACCCATGGCGAAGACGCAATCAATAACCAGCATCCCCCGGTCTCCTCAAGAGGACCGTCACTCCCGCGCAGTGCGCTACACGATCGGTTTTGCGATCAGGCTCGCGTGCCTTCTCTCCTGCGTGTTCCTCCGCGGCTGGTTCCTCATCATCCCGGCAGTCATCGCGGTCGGAGGTCCACTCGTGCTCGTCATCCTCGCGAATGCCTCGACCTCCGGCGGATCAGCCGTCGTCGAGCGCCCCGGCGCGATAGTCCGCAGGTCTCCCGACCAGCAGTGACCGGTATCCTTCAGTCATGATGGGATTCGGTCAGGCACCGGCTGTTCCCACCTGCTCGAGGGCCGGATGCCGCGAGCCGGCGAAGTGGAACGTCAACTGGCGCAACCCCCGCATCCATCCCGCCGATCGGGTCAAGATCTGGCTGGCGTGCGATGAGCATGTCTTCTACCTTCGCGAGTACCTCGAGACGCGCGACTTTCCGGTGATCGTCACTCCGCTCGATGAGAAGGTCAACCGTGTCCCCGATCGGCAGGGACTCGAACGATGAAGATCTGGCGGCTTGCTCTTACGCGACGGTGGCTCGGCTACCTCGCGGTCGCCGTGGTGTTCGCGATCGCCTGCGCGGGACTCTCCCGCTGGCAGGTCGATCGCACGAACGAGGCCCGCAACGCGAATCAGCTCGTCGAACGCAACTTCAACTCGAGCCCCGTTCCGCTGTCCTCGGTGCTTCCCGGCCTTACTTCGTACCGTGCGTCGAACGAGTGGAAGCAGGTCTCGGTCAGCGGACGGTACCTCCCGTCGGAGGAGTTGCTCGTGCGAAACCGGCCCCTCGACGGAAATCCGGGGTTCGAGGTGCTCACCCCGCTGCTGCTCGACGACGGAACGGTATTCGTCGTCGACCGCGGGTTCGTGCCGACCGGGAGCAAGCAGGATAGGCCCGACCACATCCCGGAGCCGACGACGGATCGCGTTTCGGTCATCGTCCGCCTGCAGGGAAGCGAGCCGGTGATCGATGGTCGTACGGCCGCGAGTGGTCAGATCCAGACGATCAACCTCCCCACCGTCGCGTCTCTCGTCGCGAAGCCGACGTACACCGGCGCCTATGGACTGATGGTCTCGGAGAGCCCGTCGGTGGCGACCAGACCGCGTGCCCAGCCAGAGCCGACCCTCGACGAGGGGCTGCATATCTCTTACGCGATCCAGTGGGTGCTGTTCGCGATCATGGCGTTCCTCGGGCTCGGATACGCCATCCGTCAGGAATACCGGATCAGGAACGCGGATGATCCGGAGGAGCGGGAGCGCGCTGACGAGCGCGAGCGACGCAAGCTGGCGAAGCCGCGAAGCGACAGTGAGATAGAAGACGAGATGCTGGAGCGCGCGGGGCGCTGACCTCGTCGAGCAGCCTCGCTCAGGCCAGGGCGACGAGTTCCTGGTAGTCGCGATTCCAAAGGTCTTCCGTGCCGTCCGGCAGGATCAACACACGCTCGGGATTCAGGGCCTCGACGGCTCCCTCGTCGTGGCTGACGAGCACGACGGCGCCGGAGTAATTCGCCAGCGCATCGAGGATCTCGAGTCGGCTCGCCGGGTCGAGGTTGTTGGTCGGTTCGTCGAGAAGCAGAACGTTGGCGCCCGACACCACGATCATCGCGAGAGCCAGCCGGGTCTTCTCGCCACCGGAGAGAACTCCGGCGAGCTTCGTCGCGTCATCCCCGGTGAAGAGGAACGAGCCGAGGACGCGGCGCGCCTCCGTCTCGGTGATGTTCGGTGACGACGACACCATGTTCTGCAACACGGAGCGCTTCACGTCAATGGTCTCGTGCTCCTGGGCGTAATAGCCGATGCGCAGGCCGTGTCCGGGTTCGAGCTGACCGGTGTCCGGGTCATCCACTCCCGCGAGGATGCGCAGCAGCGTCGTCTTCCCCGCACCGTTGAAGCCGAGGATGACGACTTTCGAACCACGATCGATCGCCAGGTCGACGGCCGTGAAGATCTCGAGTGAGCCGTAACTCTTCGAGAGGTTCGAGGCCATGAGCGGAGTGCGTCCACACGGAGCCGGATCCGGGAACCGCAGCTTCGCGACCCGGTCGACCGCTCTGACCTCCTCAAGGCCGGACAGCATCTTCTCCGCCCGGCGCACCATCTGGTGGGCCGCGGCCGCCTTCGACGCCTTCGCGCCGAACTTCGCCGCCTGCATCTGAAGAACGCCGGCCTTCTTCTCGACGTTGACGCGCTCCTTCTTTCGGCGCTCTTCGTCTGCGGCGCGCTGACGCTGGTAGTTCTTCCAGTTCATGTTGTAGATGTCGATGACCTGGCGGTTGGCGTCGAGGTAGAAGACCCGGTTTACGGTGTCTTCGACCAGTTCGACATCGTGGCTGATGACGATCAGTCCGCCCTGGAAGTTCTTCAGGAATTCACGCAGCCAGACGACCGAGTCGGCGTCGAGGTGGTTGGTCGGCTCGTCGAGAAGCATCGTGTCTGCACCGGAGAACAGGATGCGCGCGAGCTCGATGCGCCGACGCTGGCCGCCGGAGAGGGTCGACAACGGCTGATCGAGGATGCGGTCGGGC